>NZ_PPRD01000029.1 GCF_002902575.1 Staphylococcus croceilyticus
GCTTATAAGAAGTCAACATATTAATTATATTTTGGTATCTTTGAAATTTTTTCATGTTTCCCCCCTCTTAATAATTATAAATAATTAAAGAAAAAAATAAAGTTTACCCACAAACGAAGAAAAAACAAAATAATATGTTGTTTTTTCTTTACTTTTTGAAAGCGTTACCATAAAATAAAGTTAATCAAATAAAGGAGATGATTTTCATGTTTAATAATTTGCCTAAAATTGGTATTAGACCAACTATTGATGGACGTCGAGAAGGAGTAAGAGAATCTTTAGAGAACCAAACTATGCAAATGGCTAATTCAGTAGCAAAATTAATCAATGATAATCTTAAATATCCAAATGGCGAAGCGGTAGAGTGTATTATTGCTGACACTACTATTGGAGGGGTGTCAGAAGCAAGTAAATGTAAAGAAAAATTTGATAGAGAAAATATTTGTGCAACTATTACTGTGACGCCTTGTTGGTGTTATGGATCTGAAACAATGGATATGAGAGCAGATATTCCTCATGCAGTATGGGGGTTAAATGGAACAGAAAGACCTGGAGCAGTATATCTTGCAGCAGTTTTAGCAGGTTATGCACAAAAAGGAATTCCTGCTTTTGGGATATATGGTAAAGATGTTCAAGATGCCAATGATGAAACTATTCCACAAGATGTTAAATCGAAAATACTACTTTTTTCTAAATGTGCTTTAGCCAAAGGTATTATGAAAGATAAATCATATTTATCAATTGGCAGTGTTTCAATGGGGATTGCAGGATCAATGGTTAATGAAGAATTTTTCCAAAAATATTTAGGAATGAGAAATGAACAGGTAGAATCAGTTGAAATTCTTAGAAGAATAAATCAAGAGATTTATGACAAAGATGAGTATAGAAAAGCTTTAAATTGGACGAAGAATAATTTTAATTTTGTAAAAGAAAATGAAGTATCAAATAAAGATGAAGAAATTGAATTTATGGTCAAAATGACTCTTATTGCAAAAGACTTACTTGTAGGGAATCCAAAATTAGCTGATTTAGGATATAAAGAAGAAGCTGAAGGACATAACGCAATTGTAGGAGGATTCCAAGGACAAAGACAATGGACTGACACTTATCCTAACGGAGATTTTATGGAAACTATTTTAAATACTTCTTTTGACTGGAATGGAAAAAAAGCACCAAATATTTTTGCTACTGAAAATGATAGTTTAAACGGAGTATCAATGCTTTTTAACTATTTATTGACAAATACGGCGCAGTTATTTTCAGACGTTAGAACGTATTGGAGTCCAGAAGCAGTAAAACGTGTAACTAATAAGGAATTAAAAGGTAAAGCTGCTAATGGAATTTTGCATTTAATTAATTCAGGATCAACAACTTTAGATGGAACTGGACAACAAAATATTAATGGAAAACCAGCTTTAAAACCTTATTGGGATATAACTGACGAGGAAATACAAAACTGTATAAATAACACTAAACTTGTTCCTGCGAACCGAGAATACTTTAGAGGTGGAGGTTACTCTACTAATTTCTTAACCAAAGGAGATATACCATTAACGATGTGTCGTCTGAATCTTGTCGATGGATTAGGACCAGTATTACAAATAGTAGAAGGTTATTCAGTAGAACTTGATGAGGAAGTTCATAATATTTTAGATTCAAGAACGGATCCCGGTTGGCCAACTACGTGGTTTGCACCTCGATTAACTGGTCATGGAGCATTTAAATCTGTTTATGATGTAATGAATAATTGGGGAGCAAACCATGGCGCAATTAGTTATGGACATATAGGAAGAGAATTAATTACCTTAGCGTCAATGTTACGTATTCCAGTTAACATGCATAATATTGATGAAGAAAAAATATTTAGACCAAAATATTGGTCAGCATTCGGAACTGAGAATTTAGAAAATTCAGATTACAGAGCGTGTGAAAAATTAGGTCCTGTTTATAAATAAGAGGGTGATATATATGGAAACATCAAATCATATTGCTTTTGATTTAGGAGCAAGTTCAGGACGGTTAATTTTAGGTAAATATAGAGATAAAAAAATAGAATTAGAAGAAATTTACAGATTCGCAAATACACCTGTAGAAATGAATGGGATATTATATTGGGATTTTCCTAAACTATTTCAAGAAATGAAATATGGAATGAAAATACTAGCTAATAAACATATAGATATAAATAGTCTTTCAGTTGATACATGGGGCGTAGATTGCGGATATATAGACAAAAATGGCGATTTATTATTATTACCCAAGAATTATAGAAATCCACAAAAAAAACAATTTGAGAAAAAATTATATGAGATTATTTCCCGTGAAAATTTATTTAAGGAAACAGGGGTTTATCCTAATATTATTAATTCAATTGTACAAATTTATACTGATTTACAACTTTCTCCATGGTTAAAAGAGACAGTAAAACATGTTTTATTTATGCCGGATTTATTTAATTATTTTTTATCGAAAGAAGTAGGTCATACTTACTCAATCGTTAGTACAAGTGGCTTATTAAATCTCAATAAACAATGGTCAGAAAAAGTAATAAAACTATTAGATATCCCTTTAAATTGGTTTGAGAGTGAAATTCTGAACTATAAAGTATTGGGCAAGTTAAACGCTTCTGAATTAAATTATGATGAATATAAAGATACCAAGGTAATCGCTTGTGCGGGACACGATACCGCTTGCGGCTTATTAACTGTTAAACACAACGCGGCGTTTTTATCATGTGGAACCTGGTCGATTTTAGGAATGAAAATTGATAAGCCTAATACTACTAAATTGGCTTATGAGTTAGGAATGACTAATGAAGGAACTGTAGATGGAAGAATAAAGATATTAAAAAATATAAATGGTTTATGGATATTACAAGAACTGGTTAGATATTGGGCTGAAAAAGGAATTATGTACAGTTATGATCAACTGACAAGTTTAGCACAAAAATCTAAATTCAATGAATTAATCGATGTGGATGATGAAGTATTTATTGGAAAGGGTAACATGTATGAATCTATTAGAGAATACTTTATCAATAAAAATATTGAACCACCTATAGAAGTTGGAGATTTTGTGAGAACTGTTATTTTGAGTCTAGCAAATAAATATGATGAAATTATTAGAAAATTAGAAAGTGTAACAGACTCAAAAATTGAAACTATCCATATGGTAGGTGGAGGTATACAAAATCAATTGCTTTGTGAATTTACAGCTAAGAAAACTGGCAAAACTATTATAGCTGGTCCTATTGAAGCTAGTGCTTTCGGTAATGTTTTAAGTCAGTTAATCGCTTTAGAAATAATACAAATTCATGATATCGAAGAAATCATTAAAAATTCTGTAGATATCAAAATTTATAGTAATAATAAATGAAAAAGGTGATTCATTTGAAAAAAATATCTAATGAACAGAAAGTACCTAAAATAGTATATATATTTGCTATCTTGGGTGGCTTTGCGGGACTATTATACGGTTATGATTCAGGAGCAATTGCGCTTGCACTGCCTGCAATTACTGATGAATTTGGACTAAATACCCAAGAAAAAGGATTAGTAGTCAGCTTTCTATTATTAGGTGCATTACCTTCAATTATCGCTGCTACAATTTTTGAAAAGAAAATCGAAAGAAGAAACTTATTAATTTGGGGAGGATTTATTTTTATAATAGGATCTATTGGTTGTGCTATAGCTCCAAATACGCCAGTGTTATTAGCATTTCGATTTGTATTAGGTATTGCTGCTGGCATTGCAAATATGTATGGATTAATCTATTTGTCTGAACTTGCGCCTTCAAATATTAGGGGCTTCATGGCCTCTTTATATCAGTTTAGTGTAAATGTAGGGATTTTAGTTTCTTTCATAATAGGGGCTGCTAATTTCTCTACTGGAGCTTGGAGATGGACATTAGGATTAGGAGTTGTTCCAGCTCTTATATTTGCAATAGGTATGATGCTATCTCCACAAAGTCCTAGATGGTTGATTAGAGATGGACAATTAGAAAAAGCAAGAAGAGTTTTGCAAAAAGTAAGGATGACGAATTTAGAAGTTGAAGAAGAAATTAGCGATATAGAACTTAGTTTAGTTCAACAATCTTCTAAGTTTTCAGATTTATTCAAAAACTTTAGACCTATAGTAATTCTTGGATTGACTTTAACAGTTTTCCAGGTATTTACCGGTATTAATGCAGCAGTTTATTATGCTCCAGAGATATTTCAACATTTAGGAATAGCACATGCCTCAATAGCTGCTAATTATGGAGTAGGGAGTGCTTTAGTATTAAGTACTTTAATAGCTTTACCTTTCATTGATAAATTAGGTCGAAAAAAGTTACTGATAATTTCTATGATTGGTCAAATCCCTTCATGTTTAGGAATGGCTTTATTTGGTGATCACGCATTAATAGCTATTATAAGTATTTTCTTATTTGTATTCTCATTTGGACTAGGCTTGGGACCAGTATTTTGGAGTTATATTCCAGAAATATTTCCATTAAGAGCACGAGCTCTCGGTATGGGACTGATAACTTTTGCACAATATACTTTAAACTTTATTTTTTCTTTAACTTTTCCTATGTTCTTACTTTATATGGGGAATAAAGTGTTCTTAATTTATGCACTACTTTCATTAATTGCTATATTTTATATCCATTTTAAATGTGTAGAAACTAAAGGAAAGTCTTTAGAGGAAATTGAAAGATACTGGTTAATTAAAAATAAGAAAGGAAAATTAATATGAACAATAATGAAGCATTATTAAGAGAACAAATTTGTGATATAGGACGCAATTTATTTAATAAAAACTTTGTAGCCGCAAATGACGGGAACATATCTGCACGTTTATCTCAAAATGAAATATTAGCTACTCCAACAGCAACGAGTAAAGGATATATTACTCCGGATAGTATAGTTAAACTAGATTTAGATGGAAACATTATCGAAGCTAAAGAAGGCGTTGCTCCCTCTTCTGAAATAAAAATGCACCTACGTTGTTATAAAAAAATGCCAAACTGTAAAGGGGTAGTGCATGCACATCCTCCTTATGGCACAGCTTTTGCAATTAAAGGAGAAGTCTTAGATAAAGCCACTATGCCAGAAGTTGTAATAGCTATGCCGACAATTCCTTTAGCTAAATATGGATGTCCGTCAACCGAGGAGATTCCAGATGCAGTTGAGCCATATTTTGATGATTATGATGCTGTTTTATTAGAAAGTCACGGTGCTTTAACTTGGGGTAATTCTTTGATGGAGGCATATTTAAATATGGAAAGATTAGAATATATAGCAAAACTGACAGCTATTACCCGTTCGATTGATGGAGAAAGAGAACTACCAAAACATCGTATTGAAGAGTTGATTGCACTTAGACCGAAATATGGAAAGTGAGGTTAAACTATGCTAAATAAAATACCTAAAATTTTATCACCTGAAATAGTAAAAAATTTAATGGAAATGGGACATGGTGACACTATTTTATTAGCCGATGCTAACTTTCCAGCTAATACTTATGGAAAACAAATTATTAGAGCAGATGGTCATGGCACTATTGAGTTATTAAAAGCTATATTAGAACTAATGCCTTTAGATACCTATGTAGCAAAACCTGCAAAATTAATGAAAACTGTAAAAAATGATCCACAGCCAAAAATTTGGGATGAATATTATAAAATTATTGATCAAAGTAATTATGAAGAGATAGAAAGATTTTCATTTTATGAAACTTCAAAAGATTGTCACACAATAATTCAAACCGGCGAAACAGCTTTATATGGAAATATTATTTTAACTAAAGGAGTTATTGAGTAAGGAAAGGAGTAATTATATGAAATATGTATCAGATTATGTATGTGGTGAATTTATGAATTATGATGAAAATCAATATAATGATGTAATAAACCCTTCTACTGAAGAAGTAATTGCTAAAGTTCCAAAAGGTAATTTAGAAACGTTGGAAAATGCCATTAATGTAGCCGATGAAGTACAAAGTGATTGGGAAGAACTGCCACCAATAGAAAGAGGAGTGTATTTAAAGAAAATCGCTAATGAAATTCGTAATAGAGCTAGTGAAATTATTGATACAATTGTTGAAGAGGGTGGTAAAATACATGATTTAGCTAAAACTGAAGTATACTTTACTGCTGATTATCTTGATTACATGGCTGAATGGGCTAGAAGATATGAAGGAGAAATAATAAATAGTGATAGACCAAATGAGCATATTTTATTGTATAAAAAAGCTTTAGGTGTTACTACAGGTATATTACCATGGAATTTTCCTTTCTTTCTTATTGCACGTAAAGCGGCTCCAGCTTTAATTACAGGTAATACGATTGTTATTAAACCATCAGTGGAAACACCTATAAATGCACAAATATTTGCAGAAATAGTTGACGAAGTAAAACTACCTAAAGGCGTATTGAATATTGTTAATGGATCGGGTTCTAAATTAGGAAGCGTGATGGCTAATCATGAAAAAGTGTCACTTGTATCATTGACTGGAAGTGAAAGTGCTGGCCAAAAAGTTATGTTAGAAGCGAGTAAAACTTTGACTAACATAAATTTAGAACTTGGCGGTAAAGCTCCTGCAATTGTTATGAAAGATGCTAATATCAATGAGGCAGTTAAAAATATTATAGATTCACGAATTATTAATACAGGTCAAGTATGTAATTGCGTTGAAAGAGTATATGTTGATAAAGCAATTAAAGAAGATTTTGTCAAAGTTCTTGTCAGTGAAATAAAAAAGGTTCACTATTCAAATCCTTGTGATAATAAAGAATCAATGATGGGACCTTTAATTAATAAAAAATCTCAAAAAGTAGTTCATGAAAAAGTTGAAAGGGCGGTTGGTAAGGGTGCTACATTATTATGTGGTGGTGAATTGCCAAAAGAAAAAGGATACTTTTATCCTCCAACAGTTTTAGATAATTGTCATAACGAGATGGAAATTGTACAAGAAGAAACTTTTGGACCAGTATTACCAATTATTTCATTTAATAATTTTGAAGAAGCAATTCATCTAGCAAATGACTCTAAATATGGATTGACATCATCTATTTATACTAATGATTTAAATATTGCTTTAAAAGCTATAAATAAATTGAAGTTTGGTGAAACATACGTTAATAGAGAAAATTTTGAAGCTATGCAAGGCTTCCATGCTGGTGTTAAACATTCAGGAATTGGCGGGGCCGATGGTAAGCATGGATTAGAAGAATATCTAAGAACACATGTTGCCTACATTCAAATTAATAATTAATGCGATTAAAGTCACATCAAAACGATGTGGCTTCTTTTATTTTTAAGGAAAAGTTTAATTCATGTTAGTTTTAATGTAAACTTATAAATATAAATAGTTTACATTATTAGTCTGGAACGTATAACTGGGCCATTTTAAAAGATAGGGAGTATAAAACAACATGAATTTAAATTTAGCAGAACGTATCTTAAATCATGACTTATTAAGTAAAAACGAAGCTTTAGAATTATTTGAAAATCCGACAATCGACACCTTCGAATTATTAAATGAAGCGTATAAAGTGAGAAAACATTACTTTGGCAAAAAAGTAAAATTAAATATGATATTAAATGCGAAAAGTGGAATTTGTTCAGAAGACTGTGGTTACTGCGGACAATCTGTCAAAATCAAACAAAAACAGCGTTACGCCTTAGTGGAACCAGAAAAAATTAAAGCAGGCGCACAAGTAGCGACAGATAATCATATTGGCACTTACTGTATCGTGATGAGCGGACGAGGACCAACTAATAGAGAGGTCGACCACATTTGTGATACGGTAGAAGAAATTAAAGCATTACATCCACAACTGAAGATTTGTGCCTGTCTCGGGTTAACAGATGAAGAACAAGCTGAGAAACTAAAAGAAGCGGGCGTGGATCGTTATAATCATAACTTGAATACAAGTGAACGATACCATAGTGAAGTCGTGACTACACATACATATGAAGATCGCGTGCGTACCGTTGAAATGATGAAAGCGCACAATATCTCACCATGTTCAGGTGTAATTTGTGGCATGGGAGAAACGGATGAAGATATTATCGACATGGCTTTCGTGTTGAAAGAAATCGACGCAGACAGTATTCCAATTAACTTCTTACATCCGATTAAAGGAACAAAATTTGGTGGATTGAACTTATTATCGCCAATGAAATGTTTGAGAATTATAGCGATGTTTCGATTGATTAACCCAACGAAAGAAATTCGCATCGCAGGAGGACGCGAAGTGAATTTACGTTCACTACAAGCCATTGCTTTAAAAGCTGCCAATTCAATCTTTGTAGGTGACTACTTAATTACAGGTGGACAGCCTAACGAACTCGATTATCAAATGATAGAAGATTTAGGATTTGAAATTGATGGGTAAAAGATACTGAATTGCTTTAGAGAGGGGAATACATATTGCTACAGAATAAAGAAAGTACAAGATTACTATATCAAGCTGTTAGTGAGTTAGCTGAACAGATGGGGCAAAATCAAATTGAAACTAAATCCGTAAGTTTGATTTTCTTAGATTTTGACTTAGAGTATGAAGTCTTTGAAAGAGTCTTCGCAAACTTTATAAAGTACGTAGCACATAAAACAATCGAAGAAATTAAATATAAAGATTTAATTAGATTGATTGATGAAGCATTACCAGAAGGTCGTGAGTTATACCCATTAATTAAAAATCAAATTATCATTGGTTTTGCGAATAATTATTTGTCTCAACTTAAACCTCTCGCAAATGACATTCAAAATGAAATGGGCACAAGTATTAATCCTGAAATAGAGGATATTTAAACTAATGCGATAAAAAATAACAGAAAAAGGAGTAGCGAAAGTGAATTCGAATAAGCCTAAAATTGCACAAAAACGATGGTTTAATATTATGTTAATCTTCGTAGGAATTTTAAGTTTTAGCATTTTCTATTTTGGTATGCATCTTCCTTTCATGCTAGCATTTTTATATTTATGGGCGCCAGTACTCATAGGATTTATAAACTTGAAAGAGATTAACAGTAAAAATATTGATGAAAGAAACAACACCAGATAACGCCTATTTCGTTATCTGGTGTTGTTATATTTTATCTTTCTGTATTTTTGCGTGCTTTGTGGGCATCGGCTGCTGCGTAACCTGCTTTACGACTTGCTTCTGATGCATGATAATTTGCTGATGCTGCATAATCTCTCGCTTCTGCAGAGTTTTGAGATGCTTCTCTTGCCCAATGAGCTGAAGCGGCAGAGTTAGTTGCTGCTAAGTTGGAAGCATATCTAGCCGCTCTAGCATCGATGCTTGTTTCTGTTACTTTTGAAAGGATATGTTTTTGTTGACCTTCTAAACGTGCTTGATGTGATTCTGTTTCAAATAAGTTAATCGCTTCTTTTAACGTATCGGCACGTTGGTTATATAGATAATTAAACATTGCGCTTAAGGCATCAATATTTGAGTATGAGTTTGGAATACGATTATAAACGCCTGAAGCATTTAAAGTTTGATTGATTTCGGATAATGTACTTTGATTTGAACGGATATTTTGTAATGCAAGTTTAGCACTATCTTGTTCGAAAATTTCTTTTTGAGCATTTTCATAACGATTAGAAGTTAGGAAATGTTTGCTTGGATTTTTAACTTTTTTATTTTGGAAAAACCAAACACCAAAAACAATTACTCCAATAAAGAGTAGGCCAACTGATTGAAATAAAATAATTGATAAAATTATAATCGCGAGTGCTGGTAAAAGCAAAAATAACATATTCTTTCTTTTTATATTATTTAATGTCATTTTACGAAGTTTATTATTTTCTTTATTAATAGTATTGGTACAATTTTGAATTTGAGTTTTTCCTTTAATCATTAGGGCAATATCTGACATAAGTTGTTCTTTTGAATTATTCATTTTTTACTCTCCTTATTCCATATTAAAGTCAGAAAATTTGATTTGAGTAACATCTTTATCTTTTGGAGAAAGATCTACAATCTTTTGATCTTTATTATCAAGTTTAATCATCGTATATTTATAATCTGAATCGTCTGATGAACCGCTATTTAGTGCTGCTGGATTAATTGAGAATTGGCCTGTATATTCTATATCTTTACTAGGATTTTGTGATTGGCCTGTATTAACGTCAGTGTAAGTTAACAAACTATCTTTTCCTTCATCCACAGAATCTATAGCGCTACTAATATTATTTTTAGCTTGTTTCTCAGATATTTCCTTTGTAGTTACTAGCGTCATTAAAGGTTTACCGTTGTCAGTGGTTACTTCGATATATGATTTAACATCGCGATAAGGTGTTTCTTCATAAGATGCATGTTTACTATCAAGTGTTTTCTTCACCTCATCAGCATCTAACTTACGAATAAAATCCGGTGGTACATTTGAATCGTCATCTAATGCAATCATTTTCATTTGTCCATTTTTTGTTAAATATAGATATTCTACTCTAGATTCTCCATCTTCATTACTAACCATATAAAGAAGGTGTTCTTTTTTATCGTTAATAATGTCTTTAATTGAAATGTCCTTTTTATGTTCAATGCTTTTACTACATCCTGTTAGAGTAGGGATTAATAAAATGAGTAGTGCAACTGTTAATAAATATTTTATTTTCTTCATATTCATTCTCCTTTGAGTAGTTGATAATTATGAGGTAAGGGCAATTAAGAAATGAACTTTTATTGCCCTTGGTCCCATTTTCAAACTTCGTGTCTTAGATAAATCATTTGAAGCTTAATCAGTTCTGTAGTGAATTGATTGAGTAATGTAGTTGGAGATATAAGACGTAATGATTTTCTATGATTGAAACATAACTCAATCGCTTCTCTCGCACTCACTTCAATTTCAACAGTGAGAGACTTTGAAGTTCGTTGTAAGACTGTAATGTCATAGTTATTTTTCATTTTTTGATATAAATGAGGTGTGATTTCATAAGTTACTTTAGTAGCTTGAAGTGGCGTTCCCATATTTTTATGCATACTTTTGATAAAGTAACTGTTTTTACTCTGATCAAAAGTGATTTCCTCTTCAATGTCTGAGTGAAGATTAGCTTCATGTAGATAATAACGGATATTATCTATATCTCTTTGAATCGTCCTTGGGTTAACTTCAAATTGTTTGGCTAAATCTGCCTTATTTACAGTTTGTTTTTTCAACAATTTAGAGTAGATATTAAGTACTCTATATGCCTGTTCCATTCGCATTTCTTCCCTTCACGAAACCTATTTTCATTATAAAAAACGACCCTAGACAACATGAGTCATTTAGATGAAAGTTTTAATTTTATAAAAATCTTAATTTCATTTAATTTTGTGCGATATATCCATTTTTTCTGAAAATGGATAGTCGAATAATGTCTAACTAATCATTTCCTAGGACATATGAATGTAATACATACCACTCTGTCAATTCATGAGGAGTTGTCGCGATTTGTTGTAGTAAGTGACGTGTATTATCTAAATGATTTAAATAATGGAAAATTCTCTGAAAATAGCACTCGAGTAAATGTTGTTCATTGCCTTGAGCAAGACCGAACTCAATGTGTTCGTAATAGCTAACGATACTGCTAGGTGTTTCATTATATTTAGCTAATTGTTCAGTAATAATGTTATAAAGCATAGTTTCATCTCCGTTTCTTCATGTCGGAAACTAAAGGCGCCTGCCAAGGCGACTTTTTTTCTTTTACGAAGAACGGAATGTTAAAAGGGAGAAAGAAGATAAAAAGAACGTAAAAAAAACGCCATTACCGTGAATCGGTAATGGCGGCGCCAACACTCAAGTGTGTTTTTAATTTAATACAAAGTATGAAATCTTATTACTTTGAAGTGAATTACTGTTTTATACCATTTTCTTTATTCTTTTTTTCGATTTTTTCATATAGTTCAAGGAGATTTGCTGTAGTTAATTCATTTTCAATGCGATTTTTAAATGGTTTAAACTCTGCAGTTGCGAATATCATTGCTTCTTCTTTAGATAATGTATAAGAACCTCTTTCTTCTGGTATCACACTAGTTAACTCCTTTCAAAAAATAATATTATTAAAATTATATAAAAAAATTATATGGTTTTGAAGTTAGAATTAGAATAATAAAAAAGGAATCCAATTTAACATTGAATTCCTTCGTATAATTACATCAGTCCGATGAGTTTCATCCATAGTGAGCCGATGCCTAGCCAAATAATGAAGTAAACGATACCTAGCGCAAGGTTCATCAGCCACCAACGTTTTTGGCTTATATAACCGGCGCCGTAAATGATGGGTGCTGGGCCACTACTGTAATGTGTTGTAGAAGCCATTAGGTTACCGAAGAAACCTAACATTAATGCACTAAATAAAGGAGGTGCACCAGCTGCTACGGCTACACCAAGTAAAGCGGCATACATCGCACTCACGTGAGCTGTGGAACTTGCGAATAAATAGTGTGAGTAGAAATAGAATAGGATTAAGATGATAAGTACAATTGGCCAACTTAAACCACCCAAACTATGAGCGATAAGGTGACTTAACCAAGGAATGAAACCAAGTTTGTTTAATTGGTCGGCCATCATAACAAGTACTGAGAACCACACTAATGTATTCCAAGCGCCTGTTTCGTTTAAAACATCTTTCCAATTCAACACACCTGTGATGAGTAATAATGATAAAGCAATAAATGCTGTTAAAGTTGCATCAATACCTATATAACTACCTGTCATCCACAATAGTAAAGCGACAATAAAGATACCAATCATGAATTTTTCAGCTTTAGAAATATTGCCCATTTCTGAAAGTTGATCTTCAGCCCATTTTTTAGCATCTGGCGTTTCTTTAACTGTAGGTGGATACATTTTATAAATAACAAATGGCGCTACAATTAGAGAAATTAATCCAGGGACGATAGCTGCTAAGAACCAATTCATCCAAGTAATGTGTACATGTGCAGTCTTTTCAGCTAAGTTTTGTGCTAGAGGGTTACCAGCCATCGCTGTTAAGAACATTGCCGCAGTAATTAAGTTACCTTGGAACTCTGTGAAGAGTAAGAATGCACCCATTTTACGTTCAGTCCCTTGTTTAGGATCTGAATCGAATGATTTTGATAATGATTGAATAATAGGGAACATAATACCGCCAGCACGCGCAGTGTTACTAGGTGTAGCTGGGGCTAAGATTAAATCAACGCCGACGAGGGAGTAGGCTAAGCCGAGCGTCTTTTTCCCAAAAAGTTTAACGAATTGAAGTGCGATTCGACGACCAAGACCTGTCTTCACGAAACCTCTTGAAATGAAGAACGCCATCGCAATTAGCCAAATACTAGGATTACCAAAGCCTTGAACGGCTGTTTTAGTATCGACGACGCCAACTAATACGGTAAGGGTAAAACCGAGGATAGATACAGCACCGATAGACATTGGTTGAGTGATACAGCCAACGATAGTCGCCACAAAGATAGCGAACATGAGCCACGCTTGCATACTTAATGCCTCAGGTTTAAAAGGCGTAATCAATGCAAGAATGACACCGATAACTACAGGCAGTATAAATTTCTTATACTGAACAGAATTATCCATAACGAAACCTTCTTTCAATCTATTTTTTTCAATATTCCATACATTAGAATAGACCTATTTTTAAAGAATGTACAGAGAATGTGAGTAATTAATTGAGAATATTTCTCATTATTTTATTTTTGAAAATTCAATAGAAAATGGTCGCGAATTTAGGAATTGGAATATGTGGATTTTTAGGTGGTAACTATGCCGGCATGCTAAAGTATCATGTCTAATACAGAGGATATTGCTAAAACACTAAAAACCAGCAGCCATATGCGATAAAGTTGTATCGTTGGGTATCTGCTGGTTTCTTTTCAAAAGAATTAATTGCTCAATTCGCTATCTTTAATGTCTGTGATGAACATGTGGCCTGGGGAATGTGTAATCATAATGTCGGGTTTGGTTTCTAGTGCGACGGATTGTGGTGTGACGCCGCAACCCCAGAATACGGGAACTTCATCGGCTTTGATGGTTACGGGTTCGCCGTAATCTGGTTCGTTAATATTATTGATGCCTAGTTCTTCAGGTGAGCCTATGTGAATAGGCGTACCATGAACATTCTTGAAGTGCGATGTGATTTCGGTTGCTTGGATGGCTTGAGCGATGGTCATTGGGCGCATGCTTACAGTGATGTTGCCTTTAAATCGTCCGCTAGGTTCGGCTGGAATGTTTGTGCGATACATTGGGACGTTGTGCGCTTCTTCAATGTGACGTACCGGGACGCCAGCTTCTAGGAGTGCATGTTCAAAGGTGAAGCTACAGCCAATAAGGAAACTCACCATATCTTCGGTGTAAAGATCAGTGATGTTATCTGTTTCTCTGATGAGTTCGCCATGTTCATAAATACGATATTTGGGTACTTCTGTACGAATATCTGCCTCTTTTCCGTAATAAGGAAAAGAGGGGGAACCTACTTCTGAAACGTCTAATAATGGACACGTCTTTGGATTTCTGAAGCAAAATTTTAAAAAATCATAAGCATAGGCGGAAGGTAAGATAACGACATTAGCCTGGATATAACCTTCTGCCATGCCGCTTGTGTGACCTGTTAATTTGTCTTCTCGAATAAGTTGGCGTAATGCTTTAGGTGAATATTGTTTGTAATTCATAATTAATCCCCCTTGAATCCCCTTAATTATTTCAAATTCTTATTACTACAATATTTAAAAATTACACTTATAGCAAGAGACATCTTGTTTATATTTTAAAAATTACTTTTTAAAGAATTTGTATACCAAAGTCATGGAACAATTCACAAATACTGGTAACAGGCAATACAAACTCACAATCATCCAGTTATTATCGACTTTATAAATAATGAAAAAGAGTATAAACAGAAATATACTTATTATTAAACCTATGAGAGGTAATAAATTAAAGTACTGTTCTTCATTACGTTTCTGTCTTGTCATTTTTCTGCTCCTTTTCAAGAGAATCATCATCAGATTCACGTTGTTCTAAAGGAATCGAGTAGTCTTTATCGTCATCAATATATGACATTTGGAAGTGTTTGGTATGTTCACGGCGTAAGGCTCTCATAATTGAAATGGTCATTAGTAATAAAATAATAGAGAATGGTAAACCTGTTACGACTGAAGCGGTTTGTAAGCTTGTTAAACCACCCGCAATCGTCATCGCAACTGAAATTGCTCCAATCAGTAATCCCCAAACGACTTTATGTTTATTTTTAGGATTTTCACTGCCTCCAGTCGCCATACCAGCTACAATATGTGTTGTGGAATCAGCGCTTGTCACAATCAGTAAGAATATTAAAGCGATTGCTAATGCGTTAGTAATATCAGATAGTGGGAATTTGGATAGTAACTCGAACAATGCAACCGTATAGTCTTTGTCGACGAGTTGAGTGATTTTATCGCCACCCATTGCAATTTTTACTGCCATACCACCAAAACCTGAAATCCATACAAATGAAATAAGTGGAGGCACTATGAGTACACACATGATAAATTCACGAATTGTTCGTCCGCGAGACACTCGAGCTACAAAGCCACCAATGAATGGTGACCATGAAATCACCCATGCCCAATAGAAGACAGTCCATTGTTGTATCCATGCATTTTTTCCTGAATACGGATCAATACGTAAACTGTATTCTACAAAGTTTCGAATATAATCCCCAATTGCTAAAGTGTAGGATTCAAAGATAAATTTTAAGTCGCCAAATATGAGCATAAAGATGAGTAGTACAGCACCTAAAATAATGTTGATATTGCTCAACCATTTTACACCTTTATCTAAACCAGTTATCGTTGAACCTAGAAAAATACATACCATCAAGACAGTTATTGCAATTTTAGTGAAATTGTTATTTGGTACATGAAAGACGTGACTTAACCCGCCGCTAATTTGCATAATACCGAGTCCGATAGACGTTGCAATCCCCATGACCGTAGCAATAATTGCTAGAATATCGATTATATTGCGGAACGGACGCTTGTAAGCTTCTCCAAAGACTGGCTCCATGGCAGTAGAGATTAAACCATCTCTTTTTTTACGAAATTGGAAGTAAGCTACGATTAAACCGGCCATAGCGAAGATGGACCATTGTGAAATGCCCCAGTGAAAGAAAGTATATCCCATAGCGACGCGTGCAGATTCCGCTGATTGATCTGGAACTTTTCCTGGAAAAGGAGAGTGAATATAGTGAGTCAGTGGCTCAGCTACACCCCAAAAGACTATACCTACACCTAGTCCAGCAGAAAATAACATTCCAAGCCATGATAAAAATGAAAATTCAGGTTCTTCATCGTCGTCACCTAATTTAAAACGACCATAACGAGAAACAGCTAAAGAAATTAAAAAGATATCTAAAATGAAAATAATGAGTAAAAATAACCAACCAAATGAATTTGAAATAAAATCATAAATGTGTTGCGCATAAGTTCCAAATCCCTTTGGGAAAAAGCCTGCCATAGCAGTGATAAGAATAATGATGGCTACCGAAATGATATAAACGAAATAATTGTTTTTCTTACGCTTGTCATTCATAGTTTTATTAAGTCATCCCTTATACGTTATTTAGTTATGAGTATACCTATAATTATAAATATTTTCAAAATTCGATTTTTTGCAAATTTAAGAAAACTGACAATATAATGAGCTATTTTGAAAAATTTTTCCAAAGCAATAAATTGAATATCTGAAATGCTATAATTGTTATGAATTTAGAACAATATTTAAGAAAAGAAGGTATATCATGTCGAACTATGTCATTACTAATGGAAGAATTTATACAGAAGAACAAGTTATTGAAAATGGATATCTTGTAGTAGAAGATGGCAAAATAAGTGATATTCAAGAAGGCGAATATACAGGCGATTTACAACAAGTAGATGCTAAAGGACAAAATGTCTTACCAGGATTTATCGACATTCACATTCATGGCGGATATGGCGAAGATGCTATGGATGCGTCATATGAAGGATTGAAACATTTAGCAGAACAATTATTATCTGAAGGTACGACAACGTTCTTAGCGACAACAATGACACAATCAGATGAGAATATTGAAAAAGCATTGAAGAATATTGTGGCTTATCAAGCAGACCAACAACAAGGCGACGCTGCAGAAATTGGTGGGGTTCATTTAGAAGGACCATTTATTTCAGAACATAAAGTAGGCGCGCAAAATCCAAAATATGTACAACGTCCTTCAGTAAGCAAGATTCAACATTTCCAAGAAATCGCCAACGGACAAATTAAAATTATAACATTTGCGCCAGAAGTAGAAGGCGCACATGAAACATTGAATGCCTTACATAACGAGATTATCTTCTCAATGGGGCATACAGTAGCCACATTTGATGAAGCAAATGAAGCGGTTGAACATGGCGCTAAGCATATTACACATTTATATAACGCTGCAAC
Source organism: Staphylococcus croceilyticus (assembly GCF_002902575.1). Lineage (GTDB taxonomy): Bacteria > Bacillota > Bacilli > Staphylococcales > Staphylococcaceae > Staphylococcus > Staphylococcus croceilyticus. Next base: position 17,414 of record NZ_PPRD01000029.1, read on the forward strand.
GCCATTCGAACATCGCGATCCAGGTGTCTTTGGTGCAGCGTGGACGAATAAAGGTTTAAATACTGAAATTATTGCTGATGGCGTACATTCACATCCTGCTTCAGTTAATATTGCCTATAAACAAAAAGGTAATAAACACATGTACTTAATTACAGATGCCATGCGTGCTAAAGGTATGAAAGATGGCGAATATGACTTAGGCGGTCAAAACGTTATCGTAAAAGGTAAAGAAGCAAGATTAGCAAGTGGTGCTTTGGCAGGTAGTATTTTAAGAATGAATGATGGCTTACGTAATTTAATGACATATACACATGATTCATTAGAGAATTTATGGCGTGTAGCGAGCTTAAACCAAGCGAAAGCATTACAAATTGATGATACTAAAGGTAGTTTAGCTATTGGCAAAGACGCAGATATCGTTATCGCCAATGATGAAATTGAAATAAGTCAAACGATTAAAGCAGGCACAATTCATCACTTTTAAGACTGCCCGCATAGTCAAAATTTGAAAAATTTTAAAACTTATAGTCTGATGCGTACATATTGTGCACATTTATATTTTTTAAAAGGTTTAAAATTGTGAAAATAAGTGAATATAAATATTAACTATGTGAAAAATTGACATATTGATACGAAAGGGGGCTATTACAGTGCAACATGATTTAAGATTTCCAAGTGCAAAAAACTTTTTCACAACTTTGGGATGGTTGTCTATTATAGCTTTAATCGCTGTACTTGTACTTAACTTGCTAGTTTATAGCACGTTTAACGGTTTTAATGATTTTAATTTACAATTCAACTTACATCAAACTGAATTAATTTTCGCAATTACGTTTGCGATTATCGCAATTGTAAGTATTATTATGTCTTTAATTTTAAAATTATTTAAACACCCATAATAGATAATTAAAGGACAGTATTCAAAGTTTTTAAATCTTCGAATACTGTCCTATTTTTTATTTCAAATTATTATAAATAGTGTCATCAACAATAATCTCTACATTAGGATGATTGTGTAATATAGATGCTGGTAAATCTTCAGTCGTCTCTTCTTCTAATAAACGACGAATTGCTTCTTGTTTACGTTCTCCAAATGCGATTAAAATAATACGGTTAGCACGCATAATTGATTTTAATCCCATAGATACAGCTTGTTTCGGTACATCTTCAATTGTATCGAAATTCACACTATTGGCTTTAACAGTTGAATCAGTTAAATCTACCACACGTGTTTCACTTTCAAAAGACGTGCCAGGTTCATTAAAACCGATATGACCATTTTCTCCAATTCCTAATAATTGAATATCTGGATTACCAATTGACTTTAAAAGTTCTTCATAGCGTTTAGACTCAGCTTCTAAATCATCTACTTTACCTTGAGGGATGTGAATATTCGAAGCTTGCCAACCAGAATTATGATTAAACAATAGCTTATGCATGTACGTGTGATAACTTTGAGAATGTTCAGGTTTTAACCCCACATATTCATCTAAATTGAATGTTTGAACTTCGCTTAGATCTGTATTATTTGCTTCCAATAATTCAGAAAAACGTGGATAAACATCTGTCATTGTATTTCCTGTAGCCAATCCGAGAATTGCTTTAGGATTGGCTTGAATTAGTTTCAAAAGTTCAATGGCTACATAATCACTGGCAATCGCTTTATTTTTTAAATTAATCAATTTCATCATATAAACGCCTCCATACGTTTATTCAACAAATTACTTATGTATTAAAAGTATACCCAAGTAATGTAATTTCAGTGTAAGTTAACCTTAAAATCTTACTAATATGTATAAGGGAAGATAAAACAATTATTATAAATTTTATTAAAATAACTATGCTAAGATAAATAATGAAAACAATATAAAGAGGAATTATATATGAAACTATTAAAAATTATTGGCATGTTTATTTTAGCAATTTTAATTATGGGAGTTACGCAAGGTATTGCGGCACTCTTTGATGATTTTATTAAATTTTTAGGTATTGGCGCAATTTTATTAGGTATATTTTATGTCGTTTTTGCCTTTTTCATAGTGCGATTTTTTATTAAAAGAGTATTTAAAGATAATTTAGAATCGTATCGTATTACTGCGCCTAAATTTCATAAAACATATGTCTTACTTGGTTTAGGATTACCTATTTTAGTTTATGCTATTTATTTCATTTTTGTACCTGGTGACTTTAAAGTTCATCATTTCAATTCGTTAAACGAAACTATGCGTATGATATTTTGGTTAATCTTTGTAACTGCAATGGGTGGTGGCATCGTTGAAGAAATGGTATGTCGTGGTTTCTTAATGGGATATATTGAGAAGAAGACGAATATTAAAGTGGCTATCATTTCAACATCAGTCTTTTTTGGTGTGATCCATGTATTGAATGGTGCACTCAACATAAGTAGCTTTTTCCTATTATTGATTAGCGGCACTTTAGTAGGTCTCATGTTTGCATTAGCAACTTATAAATTCAATACGATTTGGGCCAGTATTACCTTACATTTCTTTTGGAATCTTTTTCAAATTATCTTTATCACTGAAAAAGAAAGCAACACTGCAGTATGGCAATATGTATTACATACGAACAACATAGCTATATCAGGCAATCAATTTGGCTATGAAGCTTCAATTATATCTATATTTGGATATCTTGTTGTCATTTTATTATTACTAAGAGTTAGAAGGAATTCTAATAATTAATACGACTTAGTTGAGTTACTTAAGAAAGGTTTAAAGTTCCTGGGAAGTTCACTATACTTAAAATGTAATGTATAAAATTAAATAAAAGGAGATTTGATATGAAAAAGATAGCATTATTAATTTCAACTTTTATCTTAGTTATTACGGTAGCAGGATGTTCATCTTCTAAGGAAAATCACAAAAAAGATAGCGATACTGAAAATAAAAATACTGAGAGCAATGCACGTCATAATCACAAAATTCCAGAGCACATTTTTGATAAAACAACGACTAATCAAACAATTTCTGAAGCTACTATGAAGAAGGATATAAAAACATATTTAGATTCTGAAAGAAAGTTAAGTGATGCTACTGAACCTTATGAAGATAAGTTAGATTCTGATGAAAAATTATCTGAAGAACAGCAGAAAAAATATGATAAAGTATTAAATTTACGAATTCAAAATGACATTAACTTTGCTAAATACATAAAAAATAATAAACTTCCGAATAAAGAATATGAAAAATATAGTAAGAAAATTAGTCAATATATTACAGCATCTAATGACATGGATAATAAAGCTCGAAGTGTAACAAAAAAAGCTAAAGAAAAGTTAGATAAAGATGATTTAAAAGAGTTTAAGGATATATACAAAAATATAGATATCGTTAATGGTCGTGAACAAGATAAAATTGAGAAATTCTTGAAAAAGAAAAATATTGAGACTATCGCTTTTGATAAATAAAACTAATAGGGCCCCACAAACTCGGGGCCCTATTTTTGTTTATAGTTTTTAAATTAAGAAAGATTTAAGCTTAAATTACTTAGAATTTTGTTATGTTATAGGTAGATTACATATTTAAATCTTTTATTTTTGAAAATGACTGCGCCAATTGTCCTTCATTTTCAAGAAAAAAAGTAGTCCTAAAAACGGACTACTTAAATAGTTTAACTAAATAATACTGTGAAATAGCCAATAAGAATCAGTATGCCAGTAACGCCATTATGAAGCATATGGACCATCATACTATCGCGAACATTGCCTCTCCGATGATATGCAAGGTAAAAGATCATACCCATAAAGATATACATTAATGCAGCTACCCAATTGGTTGGATTATGTTGAGAACCGAAAATAATTGATGAAAGAATGAATGGTAACCAGAAACGACTACGTTTAAAGAGTGTTACTTTGAAGATACCACGATAAATCAATTCTTCTAAATATGGAGCAATGAACGTGATGGTTAACGCAAATACAATAACTGGGAAGGCTTGGCCTAATTGATCCGGACTAGGTTGTCCATCCATATTGCCAAGTAGCATTTGGTCGTTTTTTGTCGTATTTGAGCCTATTACAACTAACATTAATTGAGACATACCAATCACTATTAAGCGTAGTAACACGGCCCAACCAATATTAATCGCAATGTCTTTACCTTTAAATTTCTTCGGCTGTTCATAAGTGTGACGTTTATAGTAACGTCTTACAAGCCACACAATGATACCTGTGAAAAGAAGGAAAAGTAATGTAGCAAGCGTGCCGGTTAATAAATCCATGTGAACTGAAAATCCAACAATAAAGCTCATTGTAACGATTGGAATTTCAGCGAGTATGAACCAACCAATAAAGATAAGGATATTTAAAAATTTATTACCTTTAGGGTAACGTTCTTCACTAAATTGTGGAGTTTTATCTTGGTGTGAGTCTTCAGGATTTGAAGTATATGTATTCCCATTTTCGTATTCTGTCATGTTAAACCCACCTTTATTTAATATTTAGAACTTTGAAAACGGATACTGCACTTTGAATGTAACATATATTTGACATTTAATCTATATAAGTCGAGTAAAATTCTTTTTAAGAATAAGTGTGTTTTTAATTAAGAGAGTAAAAGATTTCCCAAGAAATGAGGAGGAAAATAATGTCACAAGAACAAGTAGAGTCACAAACTAAGCCATCAGATTTCCAAATTTCGCATAAAGCGTATTGGAAATTATTATTACAATCTATTTTTATGATGGTTGTAATGTTTTTCGCTGAATCGGTGGTTTTAGGATTAGCAGAAGAGAGCCCCAAATATTTCTGGGTAAGTATTATTCCGATTGTCATCGCATTTTTACTATTATGGGTATTTAAATTGAAATTATTTAATTTTAGCAAGATTACCAAACAACAATGGATGTTAATCATTATAGGTTTTGCTTTAATGTTCGGTGTAAATTACCTTTCATCTTTTTTTTTGCCAGAGACAAACAATGAAAAAGGATTAGAAGAAGATTATAAAAATGTACCAATCTTGCTTCAATTTTTATCAATTGGCTTCTTAGGACCAATTTTAGAAGAAGTTATATTTAGAGGATTACTTATTAAAGGCATATTTAGAGGAGCGCCAATTATCGGAGCCATTGTTTCAGTCATATTATTTGCGGGTGCCCATGGGCCAACTACTATTGGAGAATGGTTTGTTTATGGATTTTCTGGCTTAATATTTGTATTTGCTTATTTGAAGACTGGACGCTTAGAAGTGGCGATGTTAATTCATATTTTAAATAATTCATTTGTTGTCATTCAAAATTATTTCTGGTAAATATGCAGTCATTATTAACGTTAATATATAGAAATGGAGAGGTCTAATGTGTTCACTAGATCTCTCCTTTTTAATAACCTCTTCTTAATCACTACCAATTTTTAAATGTTTACCGGGAAGGCTGTGTAATAAATATGGATCATGCGTAATAATAATTAATTGCAAGTTTTCAATTTCTCGCAAAGTCTGTAAAATCAGTTCTTCATTAATAACATCTAGGTTAGTTGTAGCTTCATCTAAAATAATGACGTCAGGTTCAACCAACAAGGCTTTTGCGATCCATAATCGTTGGAATTGGCCACCACTTAAATTACTTACTTTTTTATTTAATAGCTGTGAGTCTAATTTACATAGCTTCATAGCGTTCTGCATTTTTTCTTCATGCAAGTGTTCAGGAATATGAAAGTTTTTCAAAGGTTGTTTCAATATCCATTCGACAGTTTTTTTAGGATCTAATGTATTTGAATTATACTGTGGAATATATTGAATATGTTTCATCCACTCATGGCGTGATACTTTTCCGAGAGTTAAATCATTATAGCTTATGACGCCTTGATAGTTATCATCTAAACCTGCAATGATTTGAGCGAGGGTAGACTTACCGCTCCCACTAACACCACTAATAATGATATTCTCATGACTATTAGCTTCGTAATTAAAGTTTTTAAATATTGTTTTATCTGAAAATGATTTATTCAACTGTTTAATCTGTAACATATTGATTTCTCCTATTCGAAAGTTCAATCAATTGTCGTGTATAGCTATGTTGAGGGTGCTCTAAAATTTGTTGAGCTGTCCCACTTTCAATGATTTCTCCTTGATACATAACGCTAATATGTGTGGCATATTCTTTAACCAAACTTAAATCGTGTGTAATAAATAATATGGTCATTCCATGCTCTTGAATAACATGATTTAATAAGTGCATTAAGTTATTACGGTTATCATAATCTAATGCGCTTGTAGGTTCGTCGGCAATCATAAACTTAGCTTCTCTAATGATTGCCATGACTAACGCAACACGTTGTGCCATTCCTCCACTTAATTGAAAAGGGTAGGAATGTAGAACATCTTTTGCTTGAGTTAAACCTAAATTTCTAAATTGACGTAATACAAATTCACGTTGTTGCTCGCGAGTCATTTTAGAATTGAACGAATCAAATAAGGCATCGAAATGTTTTTGAATACGCACATTTTGAAAAAAATTACTATTTGCGTCTTGGAACATAGCGTCTGTTTCATTAAGATTGATTTCAATATTTCCTTCGTATCGTAAATTGGGTTGATACATTTGTAAGGCAGTACGAGATAGTAATGATTTACCACTGCCACTTTCACCTACTAAACAATGAAAGCTACCTTCAGTCACATCTAAATCTATATGTTTTAATAGTGCTATGTCGCCATCGTAGACGGAGACATTTTCCAAATGCAATAAGGGCTTTAACGAATGAAGCGTTGATTCAATATTTGACATATGAGCGCGAATCCTCCTAACAACACACCAGGGAAGAAGAATAGCCATGGTGCAGAATAGAAATAACTCTTACCGTCATAAAGGATAGCGCCTAATTCAGGTAAGGGTGGTTTGACGCCTAATCCAATAAAGGCTAAACCAGAAATACTTAACATTAATTTACCGAAATCTGCAGTTACGAGTGCCATGACGTTACTTAAGAGGTGCGGAATGACATGATGGATGATTGTTTGAACTTTAGATAATCCGCTTAAAGATGCATATTTCACAAAGGGTTGTGTTTGTGCATCACGGGCTAAATTTCTGAAATAACGTAAATAACGACCTAACCAGCCGATGATAAGCGCTAAGCATAAACCGACAATCGAGTTATTAACAAAGCCAAGGACAACTAGGGCAATGATAATCGCAGGAAGTGCAATTAACATATCAGCTGCCGCCATCATAATAGAATCGAACCAGCGTCCGATAAGTGCAGACATCAATCCTAAGATGAGGCCGAGTACGACCGTGCCAATTAAAATGAGTGTGGTTAAGCCAAGTGTGACCATACTGCCGACAAAGAGTCGTGTCAAGAAGTCACGCCCTAAATCGTCTGTACCAAGTAAATGATGTAAGCTCGGTGGAATTAATGCATCTGATTGATGTATATCATTCGCATTATCATATAAGGCATAGGCAAGTATTGCGAGAATTACAATGATGACAGGCCATATCCAATATTTAATCTTCATAAGTTATACGGCCTCCTAACTTTTTAGACATTCTTAAACGCGGGTCACTTTTCTCTAGTAAAATGTCGCCAAGGAAATTGAGTACCATAATAATTAAAATAATAATCATTAAGATACCTTGAATTAACGGGTAATCGCGCAAATTAATACTATTAATTAACAGTTTACCTAATCCTGAAATACTGAAAATCACTTCTAGGATAATGACGCGACTGAACAAGTGAATAAAATTGTTAATCGTAATGGTTAATAATGGTGCTAATATCTCTTTGATTTGTACATAAATGCGGTCTTTTAATTTAAATTGTCTTAACTGCGCTAACTGATAAGGTTGATTGTGTAACGTTCGCTCGAAAAGATGACTGCTTAATAAAATCATATGGCTACCTTCTACTAACACTAATATAGTGATAGGGAGGACAAAATATTGCCAACTATTACTACCTACGAATGGGAATAAATGCCATTTCACACCAAAGTAATAGATGAAAATGATGGCTAACCAATACTCAGGTAATGATGTAATAAGTTGAGAAATTCTCATAATTAATTGCGACCATTTAGAACGCGGACGATTACCACATAAATAACCAATGACGTAGCCAAGTGGGAATAAGATCATCGCTGAACCCAGAATAAGTTTTAACGTTGGTGCCATTGCTTGCGTAATACGGTCAGTGACAGGTTCTCCGTTACTAAAACTTGTACCTAAGTCACCTGTAAAGGCATGACCAAGCCATTGTACATAACGTACAGGCATAGATTGGCTAAGCCCTAACTTGTCTTGTGCCATTTTAATGCGTTCTGGCGTAATTTGTGCGACACCATGTTCTTGTAAATATTGAACGGCGGGGTTGCCGGTGGTATTTTCTAAAAGAACAAATAGAATAAATGAAATGACGACTAAGTAAATCACTAATTTTATAAATTGTTTAATAATATTATTCATGGTTCTTTACCTTCAATTTATCAAAATTTATAGGTGCATCTGTCTGACCAGAAAATTCAAAATTGCTGATTTTAGGCGTTGTCACAAAGGTTTCGTTCGGATAAGAAATTGGCACTACTAAGTATTGCTTATCGATGTAGTTAGATAATTTGTCGAAAGCACTTTGACGTTGTTGCATATTTATAATTGTAGGGAACGCTTTAATCATTTCTGTTAATTTCGAATCGTCTGCGAACGCGCCAGGTTGATTCTTCGCTTGTTTGAAACGTGCATTTAAGAAATTATATGGCATTAAAGCATTAGTATAGGTGCGGTAATAGATAAGGTCGAAATCTTTACGCACGGTCAAGGTCTCGTAATATGTTTGAGCGTCTAAGATGTTGATGTCTAATTTAATACCTACTTTTTTTAGCGCTTGTTGCATAATTTCAGCTTTGGTTTTCCACTCTGGAAACTCATCGGTTTGAAGTGCAAGTTTAAGTGACAGTACTTTGCCATCCTTTTCAAAATAACCGTTAGAATTCTTCTTATAGCCCGCTTCTTTAAGCAATTTCTCTGATTCTGAAGGGGCGTATGAATGATTATGTTGATTATTTGAATTAACATATGGCACGTCACTTTGGAATAACCCTCTAAGTTTCTTGTTAGGTGATAAGTCGTTAGTATCTATAGCTTTACTAATAGCTTCACGGATACGCTTATCTTTTAAGACTTTATTTTGCGGGTTAAAGCCCATAAATTGCGTTTCTGTACTTGGATATGTATGAACTTTTAACTCTTTGTTGCGATGAGATTCTTTAACTTGTTGTGGCGTCATCTGACCTAATGCACCACCTGCAATATCGATAGAACGACTTTCAATGGCTAAGTGTCTCGAATCACTATCTTCAATCGATTGGAGGGTTAGATTGTAATCGAGAGGGTGACCATTATGATAATACTGGTTCGGTTTGAACGTTACTGTTTCATTCGTTGAGCCAGCCACTTTGAATGGCCCCGTACCAATCGCTTTCTCGAATTTGCCAGTCGTCTTGCCATCTTTTACCGCATGAGGACTCATGATGCGAAGCGGTCTGATTTGCGTAAGTTCAGGCAATACTTGGTTAGACGGTTCTTTCAATTTAATTTCCACCGTATATTTATCCTTAATATTGACCGATTGTAATTTATCTAACGTTTCCATTGGGTCCGTTTTGTCTGTCGCTTTCGCTCTCTCTATTGAAAATTTGACCGCTGACGCGTCAAAATCAGAACCATCATTAAATTTCACATCACGTTTAAGATGGAAAATATAATCCTGACCATCATCGGAAGCCTTCCATGACTTAGCAAGTCCTGGTTCAATTCTGCCACCTTTACCATAGGTTACAAGCGGTTGGTAAACCGCACTATAAACTGGCATAGGTACATCAAACGCTTGTGCATCTAATTTATTAGGGTTAAATTCGCGAGGTAATGAAACTTTAACCTCTTTATCATCATGATGTTGTTGAGCACAGCCACTTAACATGAGCATGGCGCACATAGAAAGTGAACAAAATATGCGCTTTTTCAATATACTACCTTCTTTCGCTTGTATACATGAATATATTTTTTGTATTAAGTTCACATACAAAATAAATTATTTTACTATTGGACATTATTATATGATACACCTTTGAAGCCCTCTTTGAAAATTCAAGTTAGAAATTATGACATGAAAAAAGAGGGCATATGCCCCCTTATACATTTAGAAAATTAAGATTTAGTAATATGGTGTACTAATTATTTGAATTAAAGCCTATTTAATTTAATGTGTTTCGCCTAATGCGATTTTTGCGTCTTCGTCTCTTGATATTGCTTTAATTGCAGCTGTTAAACCTTTAGCAATCGTGTCGATAGACATTGAAGGTTTTTCAGGTTTATCTGTGACTTGTTCTGGAATAAATGGCACGTGAATGAAACCAAATAATAAACCAGGATAAGATTTGTCTGCTAAATAACCTAATTGATATAAGATATGGTTACATACAAATGTACCTGCTGTATTAGATAAACTTGCAGGGACGCCGGCTTGTTTAATGGCTTCTGTCATCTTCTTAACTGGTAAGTTTGAGAAGTATGCAGGTGCGCCGTCTTCTTGAATAGGTACATCAATAGGTTGGTTGCCTTTGTTGTCTGCAATACGCGCGTCGTCAATGTTAATGCCAACACGTTCTGGTGTTAAATCGTAACGTCCGCCAGCTTGTCCGATAGCTAATACAGCGTCGTAGCCACCTTTAGCCAACTCTTTGTCCACTGATTCTTTTGATTCATGGAAGACGGTTGGGATTTCTAACTTTGTAATCGTATGTTCGCCAATGTGGTCCTCTAATTGTTTCACTGCTTCTAATGCTGGATTGCTCTTTTCGCCACCGAATGGATCAAATGCTGTTACTAGAATATTCATAATTCATTTCCTCCTTTAATTTTTTAAAATGCCCAGAAATACATCAATGCGATATAGGTATCGATGCAAGAACGTATACTTTAAAACATCAACAAGTACTAATTTTCTTAATATTAGCATTCTTATTTTTTTAATTAAAGAATGGTATGAGTAAGAAGAAAGTCAATTATTAGTGCTAGCTAACTGTATTTATGAATTTTGTTTGTGTATTTATATAAATAGTAAGTAATTTTATACTATTATGATAAAATATAAGTGTAAAAAGGAGGAATGTTTTATGACAAAAATAGCAGTTATAACAGGATCAGCAGCAGGTTTAGGTAAAGGAATTGCAGAGCGTTTAGCCAATGATGGTTTTAACATTGTCATTCAAGATATTAACCAAACAACGCTTTTAAAAACGGAAGAAGAATTCAAAGGCAAAGGATACAATGTTGTAGCATTCCATAGCGATGTATCTAAGAAAAAAGAACAAGAAGAATTAGTTCAATTTGCAGTTGCAGAATTTGGACACATTGATGTCTTTGTGAACAATGCTGGTGTGGATGCGGTATCTTCAATTCTGGAAATTACGGAGGATGAATTAGATAAATTATTCCATATTAACGTTTATGGAACACTTTTCGGAATCCAAGCAGCAGCGAAACAATTTATTAAACAAAATAGCAAAGGTAAGATTATTAATGCGTGTAGTATCGCAGGACACGAATCTTATGAAGTGTTAGGTACATATTGTGCTACTAAATATTCAGTGCGTTCATTCACACAAACTGCAGCGAAAGAATTAGCTGAAAAAGGCATTACAGTCAATGCTTATTGCCCAGGCGTAGCGAAAACTGAAATGTGGGATCGTATCGATGCAGCCATGGTTGAATTAGATGACAGCTTAAAACCAGGCGATGCCTTCGAACAATTCTCATCAGCAATCAAATTAGGACGCTACCAAGAACCAAAAGATGTGGCAGCTTTAGTCTCATTCTTAGCTTCACCAGACTCAGACTACATCACAGGTCAAGCTATCTTAACAGACGGTGGATTAGTGTATAGATAAACCGAATATAAAATCGAAAAGTTTAAAGGACTCAGTTCCCAAAATAGAAACTCCCCTCAACAATATAAAGTAGAGGGGATGTTTTCTTTATATATAGTAAAACTATACGTAGTCTCCCTTTTTCTTTCGTGATACAATGATTATATAAATGAGAAGCATTCTCAATTAATTACACAATTATATATCACAGTAAGGGAGTGTAGGGTGTGATGTCACATCAAAGTAAGTTTGACGGTAAACTCGTCATTGCAGCAAGTTTTGCAGTGTTAACATATTGGTTGTTCGCGCAATCATTTATTAATATAGGCACAAGTGTCCAAAAGACATTTGAAGCCCCAGCATCAATAATGAACCTGTCGATTAGCCTTGTTTCATTCGTCACAGGCATATTTATGGTCGGCGCAGGAGATATCGCTGATAAAATAGGAAATCTCAAAATGACGATAATTGGGCTAGTCTTAAGCATTATCGGTTGTCTTAGTCTAATTCTCATTCCAGCTACACCATTTTTAGTCATTGGTCGTATTTTCCAAGGTCTTTCAGCAGCCATTTTATTGCCATCTACTATTGGATTAGTATCAGATAAATTTGAAGGCCAAGAACTGCGCAAAGCATATAGTTTCATGATGATAGCAACAGTAGGTGGAATTGGTTTTTCATCTTATATAGGCGGACTTATTTCTAGTTATTTAGGATGGCAAACCGTCTTTATTATTTCCATCATTTTATCAATCATTGCGATACTTATTTTAAGTCGCAGAAAAGAAATACCTCGTTCACAACGTGAGCATCAAACATTTGATTACATAGGGATGATTATCTTCGGTATTTTTATCGCCTGCCTTATGTTAGTCATGACACAAGGATTCACATACGGTTGGACTAGCACCTTCATACTAAGTGTTGTAGCACTTGGTCTCATTGCACTCACCGTATTTTATTTTTTTGAAAAAGGCAGAACCACACCATTTATCGATTTTTCAATTGTAAAAAATAGAGCGTTTCTTGGTTCTACAATTAATAATTTTGTACTTAATACTGGCGTAGGTACTACTGTCGTCTTCAATGGCTATGCACAAAAACAATTTGGTATGAGTGAAGTACAAACAGGTCTGGTCACTGTGCCGTATGTCTTCATGGCCATCGCAATGATACGATTAGGTGAAAAAGCAATACAACGTTATGGTGGGAAAAGCATGTTAATTGCAGGGCCATTATTCCCGGCCATTGGAATTATCCTAATTAGTTGTACATTTTTATCTCAAAGTTGGTACGTAGGACTTGTGATGTTGGCTTTTGTCGTTTGCGCAATTGGTAACGGCTTAGTAGCCACACCAGGTTTAACGATCGCCGTATTTAACATGCCAGAAGAAAAAGTTAGCTTTGCGACAGGCTTATACAAAATGGGCGCCACTTTAGGAGGCGCATTTGGAATTGCCTTCAATACTACTATCTTCACAGTATGCCAACAATTTTATTCAGTAGAAACAGCAGCCATGATTTCATTTTTAGCAGGGGCTATTATCATGATACTCGGTCTAATCTCAGCATTTATTCTTATACCTAAAAACGTAAAAGCATAATAGAAAAGTAGCGTGACTGGAGCCCCAGTCACGCTAGTTTTATTTATAGATACTTTTTTAGAAGTTTTAGATATAGATATTGAATGAAATTACCCAACCAGTAAATAGAGTTTTTGATAAGTGTGAGTGTTCAAGTACTTATATAAATAGTTCTAAGATAGATTACGAAGTGTAGTTGTGGAGACTCCTAGTGGAAAAGAAAGAGCCTCAAGACTACAGGCTTGAGCCTTTCCCACAGGAACGCGCAACAACTTAAACGAGTGAACATCTATCTAAGAACTACTCTACATAAAAAAGTACATATTTAATTCACTTTATCTGTCGTTAAGCCTTGTGGTATTGGCTCAAAAATGACTAACTCATCGCTATTTAATAAATCCTCTGTTAGTTGTAATTCGGCAATGCGGTTAGAATTATAATACTTCACATATAATGTACGCGTAGTCAGATTAAATACAGTTTGATACAGCGTATAGTGGAACTCATTTTCAGAGGGACGAACGGCACCTTTGGGAATGCTAACGCTATCCAGAATTCTAAAAGCATCTAGCACCGCATCATCGCCATCGTCAGGCAACATATTATGCACGAGATAAGCTGCTCTGACATAACGCTCTGCAGAAGTATAACCTCCTGGCAAGCCAGATGTGCCACTTTCATTCCCAATAAATAAATTCTTATAACGTTTATATTGGGGCTTGTAAGGCGTCACATTCGCATAGTTCTTCAAGTTCTCATAGTGCCAATTCAAATCAGGACTGTTTGTCAGCACGCCGACTGGATTATCATGTACCACGATACGACCTTCTACAAATGTAATTTCTGCCGTACGACCTGTGGCATCAGAAATATGATAATGAAGCGGAGGTGCTTCGTTAATATCGTTTAAGGTATTCGCAACGACATTCACTTGTTTCGCGTTCTCAATGAGTTCGTCGATCGTTTGGTTGTAGCCAAGGGCCCACGTCAGAACTTCGGTTTGTGAAATATTGATAAAGCCTTCACGAATTTCAGTTGTATAAGAGGCGTAACCACGGTCGTATTGGTTTGAAATCGCTAAGCCGTACTCGTTCACGCCATCTCCGAAGATAAAGCCTTCCATATCTGAGCCCGCGCCAGTAAAGCCATACTTCGTTTTACCTTTATAATCTACGCGTGATTCCCAATAGAAGTTACGTGGTTGCACGGCAGGGTGACCCGTTAATGGATAATCATAATCCATTGTTCGACCTAAAATCACATCGCCATTTTTTGCTTGAAACGTAAAACCTGTACACATATGTATGAACCTCCATTTATAGATTCGAAATTTTTAACAATTATAAAATTTATATATAAACATTTCAATTTTTGTAATGATAGACATAAAAATATCCCTTATGATATTGATTAAAACTCATAAGGGATACAACTAATTATTAATTTACGGCTTTCCAAAAGCAGGATTTTCGGCACAGACTGACACGACTCGACAAAATTTGAGAAACAATTTTGCTCATCGTTCGGCTCTGCTCAAATCCTAAACGCTTTTGTTCAGACCTCTATGCATGTACGTGTTCTGGTACGTCTTTGAAGTTTTCTAAACGACGATTCCATTCTTCATCGCTAATGTCATTTTTAGCTACATAGCGATTACGTGGGTGTTTGGCACAATCGTATGAACAAGCGCCAAGGTATTTTTCTTCATTTTCCTCTGAAACGAGAATTTGTTTATTACATTCAGGGTTGGCACAGTTAATGTAACGCTCGCAAGGCGTACCGTCGAAGTGTTCTTTACCGATAACTGTTTTCTCAACTTGGTTAACGTCTACACTAATACGTTCGTCGAATACATACATTTTACCGTCCCAATATTCACCTTTAGTTTCAGGGTCTTTACCGTAAGTCGCAATACCGCCATGTAATTGACCAACGTTCTCGAAGCCTTCTTTAACTAACCAGCCAGAGAATTTTTCACATCGGATACCGCCAGTGCAATACGTTACGATGTTTTTACCTTCTAATTGGTCTTTGTTCTCACGGATCCAATCTGGTAAGTCTCTGAAACGTGTGATGTCTGGACGAATAGCACCACGGAAGTGACCTAAGTCGAATTCATAGTCATTACGTGCATCTAAGATGACTGTATCTTCATCTTCTAATGCTTCTTTAAATTCGCTTGGTGAGTAGTATTTACCAGTTGTTACACGTGGGTCAACGTCATCTTCTAAGCCTAATGCAACGATTTCGTTTCTAGGACGTACGTGCATTTTCTTGAATGCGTGGCCTTCAGCTTCATCAATCTTGAACGTCATATCTGCGAAACGTTCATCCGCATGCATATGCTCGATATATTTATCTGTATCTTCTTTCGTGCCTGATAATGTACCGTTAATACCTTCAGTAGAAACTAAGATTCTGCCTTTTAAGTTGTTTGCTTTACAGAATTCTAAGTGCTCAGCTGCAAATGTTTCAGGGTCATCAATAGTTGTATATTTGTAATATAATAACACTCTATAATCCATTTTCTGATTCTCCTCTTAAATTTTTGAATTTATCGTAAGGGCAAGCCGTAATCATTTAAATTGTCGTTCTTTTCGTTTTTTATAAAAATCAACATTATATTATTTTACCAAATTTACAATAACTTTCAATATTTCAGTTTTGAAAATAGGGCAACAGACCTAGTTGAGTGAGCAATATTTCTTTTTGAAAACGATTACATATAGTACCATGATATTAAAGCATATATTAGAAATTGAGAAATTAAAATTTTACTTTTCAAAAAGGAGGAAGTGTATTTTATGTCAAACGAATCATTACCGAAACTTACATATACAGGTGCGTCAAAAAGTGCAGTGCCGATTATTTCAGAAAGTGAATTACAAACGGTTACCGCAGAACCTTGGGTAAAAATTTCAGACAAAGGACTTCAATTAGAAGGATTAATCTTCGATAGAGATCATAATTTATTTTTATGTGAAGTATTTGGTGGAAAAATCTTTAAAGTAGATACGAAAACAAAAGAAGTGTCTACGGCATTTCAATCACCAAAACAAAATCCAGCTGCAGTTAAAATTCATAAAGATGGACGTTTCTTTACATGTTACTTAGGTGACTTTGAATCAACAGGTGGTATCTTTGCGACTGATGAACATGGTGACAACTTTGAAGAAATTATTTCTGAATTAAACTCAGAATACTGTATTGATGACATGGTCTTCGACAGTAAAGGTGGTTTCTATTTCACAGATTTCAGAGGTTATTCGACAAATCCTAAAGGTGGCGTCTACTACGTGTCACCTGACTTCAAGACGGTAACACCAGTGATTCAGAATATTTCTGTCGCGAACGGTGTAGCGTTAAGTACTGATGAAAAGGTGTTATGGGTAACGGAAACGACAACTAATCGACTTCACCGTATCCAATTAGAAGACGATGGCGTAACGATTGCACCATTTGGCGCAACAATTCCATACTACTTTACAGGACATGAAGGACCGGACTCAGTATGTATCGATAGCGATGATAATTTATACGTAGCGATGTACGGACAAGGACGTGTCTTGGTCTTTAATAAACGTGGCTATCCAATTGGTCAAATTTTAATGCCAGGTCGTGATGAAGGTAAAATGCTACGTTCAACACATCCACAATTCATTCCAGGCACCAACCAATTATTAATTTGTACAAACGATATTGAAAATGGTTCAGAAGGCGGCTCAATGATTTACACAGTAGAAGGCTTCGCCAAGGGCCACGAAAGCTACCAATTTCAATAAGAATAAAATAAGCGACGATGTCTAACCCACTAAAAAACCCCTCACTACTGACACTAGTGAGGGGTTTGGTGCTTGTAATGGAACTAATTTATAAATGTATTATACTACTATTGGTTACTTATTACAACTATGTAAATAAATTAATGCTAAAGAGATTATTAATTATTAGGACTTCTTCAATAGAGATAAAAATTGAGAAAGATATTAAAATTGAAATATTTTAGAATAAACAAAGTAGAATTTGACTAAAATTCTTTAATTTCTAAATTATAAACTAATGTAATAGAAAGTTTTTAAATGTTTTGTAGGTTAGAGTAATTTTATACTATGGTGCTATAATCAAGGCGTCGCTAACACTTCCAGCGATAATTTCAACGGAAGGAGGTGTGATGCCAATGGAGTTAATTTTTTTAACAATCATTGGTCCTGTAGTATCAGGATGTTTAGTTGCGGTTTTTAAATATTGGTTAGACAACCGTAACCAAAAGTAAGCGACGATGTCTAACACACCAAAAAACCCCTCACTATTACCGCTAGTGAGGGGTTTGGTGTTGCCAATGGAATTAATTTATAAATGTATTATACTACTATTGGTTACTTATTGCAACTTAAGAAATGTGTTTTATCCCTTGTTTCCATATTCTGTGAAACTTTTAGCTATATCCAGTATACTGAAGAATGAATATAATAGACACGTATGTGTGAAAGGAGTATATGATGAAAGACAATTGGATGAAACATAAAGAAGATAGTCTTGTAGCGTCTTTTTATGATGCACAAACAACTGAATTCCAAGAACAGGGTTTTGAAACTGAATTAGCTTTCGGTACAGCAGGGATTCGTGGACAATTCGGACTTGGCCCAGGCCGTCTAAATCGCTACACTATCCAACGTTTAGCACTAGGCATCGCTAACTATTTACAAGACAAAGAGACGCATCCTTCGATTGTCATTCACTATGATATTCGTCACTTATCTTCAGAATTTGCAGAACTGATTTCTCAAATTCTTGCTTCAAATAACATCAAAGTTTACTTAGCAGCGCATTACAAAACGACGCCAGAATTATCATATGCCGTCAGATATTTACATACTTCTGCGGGCATCATGATTACAGCAAGCCATAATCCTAAAGATTATAACGGCATTAAAGTATACGGCTCAGATGGTGCCCAATTAGATGAAGAAACGTCATTTGAAGTCGCTAACTATATTAATAATTTAGAAGATCCACTTCAATTAGAAATAGATTTCAATTCTACATTGATTGAGAAGAATATCCATACACTGTCAGATGATGTTTATAATAATTATATTAATGAAATTACGCATCTTGTCGGCGATATTCCGCAGTCAGATTTAAAGGTTGTATACACAAGTTTACATGGCACAGGCGTACCGATTATTCCCGATATTTTACAGCACCTACATTTTCAAAGCTTTAACTTAGTTGAAGCACAGTGCAAAGTCGATCCTAATTTCAGTTCTGTGAAAAGTGCGAATCCCGAAGAACGCGACGCCTTTGACTTAGCCATCCAACAAGCCCAAGATACTGACGCCAATCTTATTATTGCTACGGATCCTGACGTCGATCGTATGGGTTTTGTCGAACGAGGTGAAGACGGTCAAATTCATTACTTTGGCGGTAGCGAAATTGGTGCATTATTAATTAAATATCTTATCGAACACACAACACTTCCTAAACATCCCGTCGTCATCCAATCTATCGTTACCGGCGAATTAGGTAAACGTCTTGCGCAACTACACGGGGTCACTGTGAAGGAAGTCTTAATCGGCTTCAAACATATTGCCAAAGCAATTCGTGAATTTGACGATGACCAATCATTTTTATTCGCCTACGAAGAAAGTTATGGTTATCTAGCTGACGATTTCGTGCGAGACAAAGATGCCGTCCAAACCGTGCCATTAATTATTAAGTATGCTTCTATTTTGGAAAATGAAGGTAAAACACTTCACGATGCCCTAAACGAAATTTACGAAGAAGTAGGACATTATCGTGACCACCTTGTTTCTGAAGTATTCGAAGGTAAACAAGGCCAACAGCACATTGCAGATTTAATGGCTAAAGTAAGACATCATATCCCTGACACAATTGCGGGCTTAAACGTCATCGCAGTAGAAGATTACGACACATTACAACGTATAAACAAAAAAGATAATACAGTAGAAACCATTACTTTACCACAATCCAACGTCATTAGAGTCATCTTTGAAGAAGGCTTCATTGCCCTAAGACCATCAGGCACAGAGCCTAAACTCAAATTCTATATCTCACTCAACGTCGACAACTTCGACCAAGTAGCACAAGAGATATATGAATATATATTTAAAGATGTAAAGTAGGGTGAGTTATGGAAATTAGTAAACTATCTTCTTATGATAAAGAAACACTTAAAAGTTGTGGAAATGCGATTAAAAAACTTTATGATGATCATCATAAATTACGCATAAGAAATGAAACTAAAAAATCCAAAAAAGAAGTTGAATTGCAAGACAGTCAACTGAAATTTGATATATAAACAATAATATTCTCTATTCAATAAGGTTTTAACTATACTTTTTGTATTATTAGTTGATAGAAATACGAAGTATTGATGGCGAGACGCGACTAGGAATAGCATAAGCCTTGAGACAAAAATTAAATTAAAAAGCGATTAATCACAACCTACAAGCCTTTGAAAAAGGCTAATATAGTGATTAATCGCTTTTCCTTATCTAAATTATTGGCTTCACAGTGGCTGATTGACAGTAAGCTTTCATATGCTTAATGTCTAATCAGCTTTGTGGGGGCGAAAAAACGAATTCTTACTAGCCAGAATTCTGTTTCGCTCTCAAGCTATGCCTAGAGCAAGCGAGCCAAATCAATACGCAGTATTCAATATAATTCTACACCAATCCATATTTAAAAATGAATTCTGCCTTGATACATAGAAAAATAAATTCAAATTTGAGACTAAAGCACATTTTTGAGCTTTTTTATAATTTAATAAAAAAAGAATTATAAAATATAAAATGATGTATTATGCAATATTAATTCAGGGTATCTAAATAATATATTAG
>NZ_PPRD01000030.1 GCF_002902575.1 Staphylococcus croceilyticus
ATTTATATATTTTTTTGGAAAATTTTAAGTTTTATACTAAATTTCTTATCATTTTTAGGAAAAAAATTGTTATGTTAGAGTTAATTTAAAGGGGTGTCAGTATGTCTAATGCAAGGAAGCATAAAAAAACGTTCTGGGAGCTCATTGTGACTTCTATCCCAGAACTGTTAAGTAGCGTTATTCGTTTTTTAAAAATTTATTTACTTAATAATGAGAATGAATTGGTGAATAATTAATAAAAAATAGCGCAATAATAACGCACAAACCACCTATCATAATATGAAGCGTAAAAGGCTCGCCTAAACCTATAACAGAAAAAATTGTAGAAAATAAGGGTACTAAAAATAGAAAACTGCTCGCAATCGTAGCACCACGTAAATTCAAACTACTAAACCAAAGTCCAAATGAACCGATTGACGCTGGGAAGACAAGCCACCAAAACCATAGCCAACCCCATCCATTTAAATGAGTGATTGAATAGTGTTCTCGTAATATGACACTTAAAATAATCATGATCACGCCGCCCAGTAATAATTGCCAACCCGTTAACACCCAAGCTCCTTTATCAAATGCAACAAGTTTCGTAACGATTGTATTACATGACCAACATAAGGAGCCGAGTAATGCCACAAATGCGCCCCACCCCAATAGTGTACGATCTAATCCTAAACAAATCGCCACACCCGTAATACCTAATACCAATGCGAAACATTTCATCTTCGTTAAACGTTCGTTTAATAAGAAATGTGCAAGCACGGCTAACCACAAAGGGTTCGTGAAGAGTAAAACTGCTGACATTGAAGAGGAAACGCCAAATGCCATTGCAATGTTTAATAACCCCATCGTTCCAGCCGTTTGTAACAAGCCAATAACCGATACAAATACAAACCCTTTAAAAATGCTACCATTACTTTCAGGTAGTACTTCTTTAGTGCCCGTTTTTAATAACATAAAGATTAAGATAATAAGTCCGGCTATAATGAATCGCCATCCTCCAAGTAACATAGGTGGCACATGTTCAATTGAAATTAAATATTTCCCTGTTGGAAAAGAAGAACCCATGCATATCGTCGTTAAAACGATACACACATAAAAAGTTAAATAAGAACCTTGTTGTGATTTCATAGATGTCATCTCCAAATCATTTATTAAAGATAATTAAGATATTCTTTGTCTTTAATTAACATTATAAATGCCCTCCTTTATTTTTCAATATTAATATATAAAATTTTTATATTATATTTTATAATTAAATAAATGCGAAGAAACAGGTGAACGTTTATGAAACTATCTAAAGGATGGGAACAGGCCATTTATGTTTTATTAATTCTCAATCATCTCCCACAACATCATGTCATGACCTCCACAACGTTAAGCGAACGTTTAGACGTTTCAGACTCTTACTTGAAGAAAATAATTAAAGCACTTGTTAAAGAAGGACTAGTACACTCTTCAACAGGTAAAAATGGCGGTTTTTCATTAAAGAAACCTTTAAACCAAATCACATTTTATGATGTTTTTTTAGCAATTGAAGGCCGAGATAAGATTTTCTCGAGCCAACATTTATTGAAATCTTTTTTAGGTGAAAATGAAGGCCAAAAAGCTGAACTATGTGTTGTGAGTCATGCACTCAATAATATTGAAGAGACCTTAATATCTACATTATCTTCAATTACTTTGAAAGATGTTAACCAATCAATCGACGAAAAGTATAACCTTGACGAACTATTCCTATGGATTTCTGCTAATAGTAAAACACACTAAATTAAGCCTTCCGGTCGTCTTACTTCAGACAACCCGAAGGCTACTTTTACGACTTTAAATGACAAAAATAAACGTCTTTTTGACTAATATATTTGTCAAAATGACCATGATACTGTATCGTGTGAATTAAGGAGTTGATTAAATTGCGAAATCGCCTAAAAGAATTACGTGCTCGCGATGGCTATAATCAAACACAACTCGCACAAAAAGCCGGCATTTCGCGTCAAA
Organism: Staphylococcus croceilyticus; assembly: GCF_002902575.1. Lineage (GTDB taxonomy): Bacteria > Bacillota > Bacilli > Staphylococcales > Staphylococcaceae > Staphylococcus > Staphylococcus croceilyticus. Next base: position 1,993 of record NZ_PPRD01000030.1, read on the forward strand.
CGGTTTCTTTGATTGAACGTAATGATTTCATGCCATCCATCCTAACCGCAGTTAAGATTGCACGTATCTTTAATGAACCAGTTGAAAACGTCTTTATATTTGAGGAGGAAGATTTATGAAAGTAGGCAGATATCTACTTTATGTACTAATAGGAGCTATTATTGGTGGAATTATAGGAGGCGCAATAGGAAGGTTAAGTGATGCCAATATTTTTGGTAGCTTACATTTCGCTTCATATAGCTTCACTATTATTGTTACCATCATCGCTTCATTAATTAATATTGGACTTATCTTTACGATTTGGAAGACCTCTAAAACATCTTTAGAATACAAACATAAAACTAAAAATGCCAATGATGCTAACCTTGATCAATATGATCAAAAAGCTAATTTAACCTTCATGAGAACTGGCACATTATATTATGTAGCAGTATTGATCGCTTTATTGAATATTTTTATTGTTGCCTTGGGTAATGGCCCAGCATCTATTTTATTGTTAGTTATTGTGCCATTTATGCTATCAATTATCCCGTCAATCATGCTTGGTTTCTTTTATAGAAAATATGATACACGTATGCCTAAACAAGGCGAAGCTAAATATACAGAACGCGTTTTACAAAGTATGGATGAAGGCGAACGTCACATTACACTTGAATCTATGTTTAAAGTCTATCACATAAATATTTCCTTAATTATTATAGGTGCTATGTTCTTAGGTATCTTTTCAATTATTACAGGTATCAATCAAGCGGTTGGTATTGGCATCCTAATCATCTTGTTCGCTTACAACACATTTGGTTATATGTTAAAAGTACGTAAATTTTATAAATCCTAATTATTTATTGCTAAATTTATACTATGATGGAAGTAACAAATTAAAAATCCAATAAATTCTATGCTATCTACAGAAAGAGAGGATTATTATGGAACATCTTTTGCAAGTGCAACATCTGAACAAATCTTATAAGAAATCCAACTTCAACTTAAATGATATTTCTTTCACTTTAAAACCCGGCGAAGTGATTGGGTTGATTGGTAAGAACGGTTCCGGTAAATCAACGCTAATTAATACGTTGGTAGGCAATCGTTTCAAAGATTCTGGAGAAATTTCATTCTTTGATAAAGTAGTATCTGACAAAGATCATGCTTATAAAGAACATATAGGCGTCGTATTTGATGATTTACGTGTCCCAGATAAACTCGAAATCAAAGATATGGATAAAGTTTTTGCGAATATTTTCAAAACATGGAATAGCGAGAAATTCTTTAATACTATCAAAGAATTCGATCTTCCTACCACTTCTCAAATCAAGACTTTCTCTAGAGGTATGCGTATGAAGGCTGCGTTATCCATTGCTTTAGCTCATGATTCTAAATTATTAATATTAGATGAAGCAACAGCTGGCATGGACGTTTCTGGTCGTGAAGAAGTCATTGAAATGTTAGAAGACTACATTTCAGAAGGTAATGGCATCCTAATTTCATCTCACATCTCAGAAGACATTGAACAGTTAGCTACCCAACTTATCTTTATGAAAGACGGCGACATTGTCCTACAAGAAGATAAACACACTCTACTTAATAACTATGGCATTCTTGAAGCTCCTGAAAATGAAGTCCCAGAACTTCCAAATGAAATGATAGTAGCTTCAAGAACACGTAACGGCCAACACCAAATATTAATTAATGATCGATCTCGAGTGACTAACGCTCAATCACTTCATAGTATCGATGATGCAACAAAATTAATTATGAGAGGTGAAAAATAATGAAGGGCTTATTACTAAGTAGTTTCTATGCATCTAAAAAATCACTTATCACATATTTAATTGTAGCTATTATAGCAAGTTTCTTATTCGCATTTATTAACCCAGCAATGTCATGTTTTTTACCAATGATTTTCTTATTATCACCTGTAACAGATAACTTAAAACGCGAAAAAGATTCAAAGTGGATGTATTATGTTTCAACATTGCCATCACATCGTAGTGCATATATTAAAAGTTACTTTTTATTTTATGGCATTTTGATTTTTATCGGGTTAATTCTTGGACTAATCGCAGTATTTGCCATCCATCAAAACTTAATGCTAACACTTGTTTCTGGACTCGTAGGAATTGGAGCTGCTGGCACATATGCCATTATGTTCCCATTAACATTTAAATTTGGACCTGAAAATTCAAATGTAATAATGATTTCAACATCTGTAATTGTACTTATTTTATTCTTTATTACTTATTTTGGCGTTATTATGTCTGCTATGATGCGTTCTGGTTCATTCTCTGAGCTAGGTAACAACCCTACAGATGTTATTTTCATTAGTTTATATGCTCTATTAGGAATAATTTGCTTAGTTGCTTCTTATTTCATTTCATTATCAATTTTCAACAAACAAGAATTATAATTCCTCACATATTAATAACACACATTATAGAGTTCTAAGATAGATAACGAAACGTAGTTGAGCGCGGAGCCCTAGCACAAAGACTTTCGTAAAGAAAGTCTACAAACAAAGCAAGCTGGGGAAAGGAACGTAAGTGTTCACACACTTACGTAAGTAGTTCTAAGATGAATAGCGAATGCCGTTGCGCGACTCTTGGCGGAAAAGAAAGAGCCTCAAGACTACAGGCTTGAGCCTTTCCCGCAAGAAAGCGTCGCAACAAAATGAGTAATATTCATCTAAGAACTGCTTTAGAAGACCTTAGAAATCCCCACAGATTTATCTGTGAGGAATTTCTGGCTGAAACTGTACCCTAGGCAAGCGTCTCAACTTAAGTGAGTAAAATTCTATCTTAGAACTTTTTTACGTTGTAAGGAATAGTATTCTTCTTGAAATAATACGAAGTATTAAGTACTAATCATAAACTATTTAATTTAGGGTATTGAAAGAGTAAAAGTATTAAATAAAGGAGTTCCTGTTCCCATGGATATACAAACAATTGAACGCTATTTAGATATAGATTCGACACAATATAACGAACCCACAGTCGAAGCACTTGATTACTATATAAAACAGTATATGATGACGGTTCCTTTTGAAAATATAAATGTACAAAACGGCGTACCTATCTCTGTAGAAATCGATGATCTATTCGATAAAATTATCAATCAACATCGTGGAGGTTTCTGTTATGAAATGAACCATTTCTTCGGTACTTACCTCGAAGAAAAAGGTTTTACTGTATATCGTATGCCAGCAACGGTACATCAACCTGGTGGTCATACAAGTCCTCATGGTTCTCATATGTCACTCGTGGTTCCAATCGATGACATTAATTACGTAGCTGACGTAGGATTTGGCGATTTACCCTTACAATCATTACGTATTGGCACTTTAGACCCTACGCATCCCGTTACAGATTTAACAGGCCAATTCCGTGCTATTTCTGAAAATGAAGACACATATAGCGTACAAAAACTTGAAAATGAACAATGGGTTACACGTTACGAAGCTGAAATGAAACCACAAAATATTCATGATTTTGACCCAATGATTGAATATAATTCTAAAAATCCTGAAGCTATCTTTGTAAAACAACTCATGATTACAAAACCACAATTATTCGGGCGAGCAACGATGTCATTTAATCATCTGACATTAAGCAAACAAGACAATAAAGAAAAAATTGATGTCACATCTGATAATTATCGCGACATACTTGAAAAATATTTCAACCTAGACGTAAAAATCAAACCACTCGAACAGTAAATTAATTTCCCCAAAATCAAATAAGACATAAAAGTGTAATTAAGAGGTGTAAATGATGAGTAATATAGAAATTATCGGCGCAAAACAGAATAATTTAAAAAATATAAATGTAACGATTCCAAAGCATCAATTAACCGTTTTTACAGGGCGGTCAGGCTCGGGGAAGTCTTCCCTCGTCTTTAATACTGTCGCTGCAGAATCAGAAAGATTGTTAAACGAAACTTATTCAAGTTATGTCCAACATCAACTCACACAATATGAGAAACCAGATGTTGATCAAATTAAAAATCTTCCTGTCGCCATGATTATTAATCAGAAGCGACTTGGAGGTAATTCACGTTCAACGGTAGGTACCATTTCTGATATTTATGCTTCTGTACGTCTTTTATGGTCTCGTATTGGTGAACCTTTTGTTGGGTATTCTGACATCTTTTCATTCAATAATCCTAAAGGTATGTGCGAAACATGTTCTGGCTTAGGTTATGTTGAAGATATCGATTTAAACGAATTGTTAGATTTTGACAAATCACTTAATGAAGATGCGATTAAGTTCCCTTCATTCAGACCTGACAGTTGGCGTGGTAAACGTTATTTATATACAGGCTTATTTGATAATGATAAAAAGTTAAAAGATTACACTAAAGAAGAACTGGATACGTTTCTTTATACAGAACCTACGAAATTAAAAAATCCACCATCAAATTGGCCGAGAACTGCTAAATTTGAAGGATTAATTCATAGATTTCGTCGTTCCTTTTTACTAAATGATAATTTTGAAAAGAAACGTTTCAAACAAGATATTGATCGCGTCGTTTCTAAACATGATTGTCCAAGTTGTCATGGTCAACGTCTTAATGAGAAAGTATTAAGTTGTAAAATCAATGGTTTGAATATAGCAGAATTTACGAATTTACAAATCGACGAGGCGTTAGCCTTTTTAGAAAAAATAAAATCAGATAAAGCACGCGTGATTATTGAACCACTCAAAAAACAACTTGAAGCATTAAGCTATATTGGCTTAAATTATTTAACGCTAGCAAGGGAGACAACTTCCCTATCTGGCGGTGAGTCACAACGTATCAAACTGATTCGTCATTTAAACAGTCCATTAAGTGATCTTGTTTACATTATTGATGAACCAAGTGTCGGCTTGCACCCTGAGGATATTAAACGTATCAACGACATTATTCAATCGCTAAAAGATAAAGGGAATACGGTCCTCGTCGTTGAGCATGACCCTGATGTCATTAAGACGGCTGACCATATCATTGATTTAGGTCCGCGCGCTGGTAAACATGGGGGCGAAATCACTTTCACAGGTAGCTATGAAGATTTACTTAATTCTGATACAAGTACTGGTCATGCATTAAAACAAACACACACCTTGAAGTCTGAATTACGTCAGCCTAAAGATATGATTAATATTTCAAATATTAGTCGCAATAACTTAAATAATATTTCTACTGAGCTGCCGAAACATGCGATGACAGTCGTTACTGGCGTGGCTGGTTCAGGTAAAAGTTCGCTCATTACTGCAGCATTTGAAAAAAATCAAGATGCGATTTTCATTGATCAGAAACCTGTACATGCATCAAATCGTTCTAATTTACTCACTTATTTAGATATTTTTGACGATGTGCGCAGTTTCTTTAGCAAACATACGGGACTTAAAAAAAGCATGTTTAGTTATAATTCTGAAGGTGCATGTCCTGAATGCCATGGTAAAGGTGTATTGAAAACGGAGCTTGCGTTTATGCCGGACTTTTCACAAGTGTGCGAAATGTGTGGTGGCACAAGATACCGTCCTGAAGTATTAGAGGCGAAAGTAGACGGTTACTCTATTGCTGATATTTTAGCATTAACTGTTGAAGAAGCGATTGAAAAGTTTAGCGACAGCCCTAATATCACACGTCCGCTTCAAGCTCTAGCTGATACAGGTCTTAACTATATGACGTTAGGTCAATCTCTCGACACATTATCAGGTGGCGAAATTCAGCGTGTGAAGTTAAGTCGTTATCTCACGCAAGATGTGACAAATCAATTGTTCATCTTTGACGAACCAACGACTGGTTTGCATGAAGATGATTTACCTATATTAATTGATTGTTTCAATAATCTCATTGATGAAGGCAATACGGTTATCTTAATCGAACATAACTTAACGATGATGACGCAAGCCGATTGGCTCATTGACATTGGGCCTTTCGCTGGAGATAAAGGAGGCCAATTGCTTTATGCAGGCCAACCTGAAGGTATTTTTGAAGTCGAAAATTCAGTAACCGCTAAACATTTAAAAAATTATATTAAGAATTAATTTCTAATATTGAATATTAATAACCCCCGCATGATGGCTGATGTCACGCGGGGGTTAAAGCTTGCACGATAAAAGTTTACCTACACTTATAGTAACTTGTGCTGCTGTAACATTTCTTCAATATAGGTGTTCTTAATCTTCTTCAAGAAAGCATTTAGGGCGAATTGTTGAATTCTATTTTGTTCGACTAATTCTGTTAAATCTTTGCGATCAGTCAATTCATATAGTGCATCCATGAGCACACGCAAATCAAATTCTGACGCAACAACTTCTGGGACACCTCTATCAATATCCAAGAGTTGGTATACCGCTTCCATTGCGGTTCTTACGGAATATTCTGTTGTAAAGACCGTATCTCTCTCTGTTTCAGCAAAATTCCCAATAAAGGCTAAGTTACGAGAATCCTTAGGCACAACAAGTGGTCTATCACCAACGGCTCTAGGCATAAAATAGGAACAAATATACGGCATATAGACAGGTATACTATTGCAATGATTGTTGGCAAGGTTTTCTATTAGATTGTCTGAGATGCCTATATGATATAACCACTCTTGGCAAATTTCGCTACCACTACACTCAACGATAGGTTTATGGATATAATCGCCTTCTACATTAGAATATAAGGCGTAAACCCATACGCTCATTTCATCTTTTGGCTGTGTTTTAAATTGTTGTTGGCGATTAATAGTAAAGCTCATTTGCCAATTAGAATCATTTACAGTAATAATGCCACCTGTAACGGTCTTGCCAGATAAAGGATTTCGTTTACATATACGTTCAATGGTGTCGATAATCGTTTTGTTATTGGTAGTGATAGTTGTTGAGACGAACCAACTTTTGTCAGGTAAATCTTGGTAGAACTTTTCAGGGCAACCAAACTCAGGGCTTTGTTTCGCAAGATTGCGCCATAAGTTCCAACTGCCACCGGGTTGATGATTAGGGGACGCCGGTGTGTCATTATCTCCATAAGTTGAACTTTCTGTGATACTGCCATTAGTCACAAACACGAAATCATCTGGAGTTAATGTAATCGTTTCAAGTTGACCTTGACGTTTCAATTGAATTTCTCGAGCAACTTTCTCTTTCGTTGTGACATCCACTTTAATATCAAGCACTTGTACATCATACTGGAACTGGACACCATGGGACTTTAAATAGGCAATCATAGGACGTACGAGTGATTCATATTGATTATATTTGGTGAATTTCAAAGCACTGAAATCAGCTAACCCTCCGATATGATGAACAAATCTCATTAAATAGCGACGCATTTCCATTGCAGAATGCCAAGGTTCAAAGGCAAACATTGTTTTCCAATAAATCCAGAAATTGGAGTGCATAAAGTCATTTGAAAAGACATCTGAAATTTTTACATCGTTCAACTCTTCTTCTTTCTTCAAACATAAAGCGACGATTTCTTTAATGGCTTGTTTCGTTAACGTGAAGTCACCATCAGTGGCTAACTGATGTCCCCTTTTCTCAATAACACGACATCGTGAGTAATTGGGATCCTCTTTGTTCAACCAATAAAACTCATCTAAGACGGAAGCGCCTTCTATTTCTAACGATGGGATGGAGCGAAATAAATCCCATAAACATTCGAAATGATTCTCCATTTCTCTTCCGCCACGTACAACGTAGCCTTTCATCGGAAGTTCAGCACCATCCAAACTTCCACCAGGTTTAGATAACTCCTCTAAAACATGGATTTTTGACCCATCCATTTGCCCATCTCTAATCAAGAAACATGCAGCTGCTAAAGATGCTAATCCAGACCCGATTAGATAAGCAGACTTTCCCTCTACATTTTCTGGTTTTTTAGGACGCGCAAATGCTTCATAATTTCCGTTACTATAGTACATTTATTTCACTTCCCAAGCATTCAAAGTATTTTTTAAATTTTTCTGAAAAGTAGTAAACTATAAGTAATTCTTTATGAAATTAATCTACCCTTCGACCTTATTATAGAGAGGCAAGCGTGCCTGTTGTGTGTCAATAAGAAGGGAATGTAACTTAAGTGACAAATACGTAAAATTGTCCGATATTGGGAGTGAAAAACTTTGAATCCACAAGATTTACGCGTTCAAAAAACACGCCAAGCTATATTGACTACTTTCTTTGAACTTCTTCAAGCCAAGACGTTCGAACAAATTACGATTCAAGATTTATGCGATAAAGCAAACGTTCGAAGATCTACATTTTATCGTCATTTTAATGATAAATATGATTTATTAAATTACGGTATTGGGCTAATGATTGATCATTTTAGAGCGTTATATTTACCAGAAATTAATCCAGATAATCCCCGTCGTTTTTTTGAAAAATTAATTAAAGATATTTTGCAGTTTATTCATGAAAATAAAGCGATTGTTCGTAGCGTGATTAATTTAAATTATTACGGAGAAGTTTATAGTATTTTTTACGATCAAATTTACGAAGCAGTTAAAAAGCAAATTGAATTTGATAAACAAAGTGGGCAATTTTATGTAGATACAACGATGTATGGCCAATTTCTAACTGGAGGTATCTTGAGTGTGATTACTAATTGGCTTCAACAAGGGCAACAACAGTCCATTGATAAAGTCACTGCAGAAATCGTGGCACTCATCTGTGGCGCTAGAGAAATACATTTGAAAAAGTTGAAATAATACAACCTTCCCTAAATAAAAAGAAATTCTTAAATGAAATGTTGGGAGATTAGTCTAATTCGTGCACTCTAAATCACGTATTTACTTACACTCTTCATCTCTATTTTAAGAATTTCTTTTTTACTTTATTGAGTTAAATGTTTAAAATAAATTCCATTTCTTTTCTACAGGTACTTTTGGAGCGCTTGTGTTAGGTAAAAAATAACGATTATAAGACACATAAGCTTGATTATTGTTATCTACTTTAATTGTCCATTTCTTTCTATCTTTCGGCACGGTATCATATAAATCTTTTTTCACTTCATAAGTTTGTTTTCCTATCGTTTGTTTTCCTTTAGAAAGCACTTTTTTATATTCATATTGTTGACGATAATATCGAATAATATTATTAGCTATTCTATTTCTACTATATTTCGCATTATAATCCCCATAAGGTTTAACGTTCAGCACGGTTTCGTTTAAACGTAAATTATTTAATTTATTCGTTAATGTAATGTTGTAACCTTTGTCACTTGTGCCAGTTTTCAAACCGTCTGTACCTGGTAAATAGAGCAGTTGATTTTTTAACGATAAATTCGTATTCATAAAGGTATAACCTTTTTGTGTATCTTGAGGCAATTGCGTTACCTTTAATATTTCCGGATGCTTAGCGATAAGTTCATGTGCTAGTATTGTCATGTCTTTTGAAGTACTTGTAGGATAAATTTGATTTCTATATCTTGCTGGTGCGCATTGTCCCAATAAATTATTTTGTGCACCGGCAGGATTAACGAAATGCGTATTATACATTTTAAATATTTGGGCTTGTTGATTCATTTTATCTGTAAATGTTGATGTATTACCACTTACTTTTTCCCCTAAAATGAGGGCTGCTGTATTACTTGAAGGCAAGGCAGTTTGTTTAATTAATTGCTCAATCGTATATACTTGCCCTGTTTGTAATGGCACGGAAGTTAAATTAGGCACTCTAGATAATTGCGCATATTGTGCTTTTATTTTTACAGTATCATTTAACTTCAGTTTTCCACTATCAATGGCATCATATACTAAATATAAGGTCATCATTTTAGACAATGAGGCTGGATCAGCCTTTTTATTTCCCTGGTAATCATATAAAATTTGGCCTTGTTGTGTCGTTAAAGTAACGCCATCTGGTTGATAATATGAACTGACTCCATTAGGTTGAACTCGATTAGAAATATTGAATGGTGTTTCTGCTGCATGCGCGCTTGTTGCACTTAATAAAGCTATAAAACTGATGCTTCCTATACTCTTTACTATTTTCTGAAACATGTTATTCCCTACTTTTAATATTTTTATATTGCACAATTTATTATAACTTATTTTTGCTTGTTAATTACATATTAATTTAAAAAACAAACAAATTTAACATCTATTAACAAAGTTATACTAGTCATTAAATTTATAATTGCTCGGTCCATTTTTTCAAAAATAAAAACTCTAAAAAGAATTTGATGTGTTCTTTTCAGAGTTTATATGAATATTTACGCGATGTCCCACGTATAATCAATTATTTATAATCTTTATTGCCTTTAAAATATTGGCGATCTTCTTTGCTATAAACCTTTTCTGGATCTAAGAATGGTTTCAATTTATATTTAAATTCATATAAGTTTAAACCATCGATAGCGACACGGTCTTGATAAACGCTGTCTTTACCAACATCTGTGAAGTTATTAGGTCCTACACCAGCAATGTACTTAAAGCCTGCTTGATGATCTAAATAATTATAGGCTTGTGAGCCTCTATCTTGAGCACCATGTGGGAAAATGAAGAGATCCGTTTTACCTACGATTGGTGTTACTTCTTTTTCCCAACGTTTTGTATCAGCAACTATACGATCGTATGAACTATGAGCGAAATCGATATGTCCCCAAGAATGACTTGCGAATGTCCAACCATCACGTTTCATCGCATTAGCGACTTTAGTTGCTTGTTCTTTACGTTTGTCATAATCTTTACTATCTAATTCATTTGTACGATAACCAAGTACACCATTATAACCTGTTAAAGCAACGACACCCTTTTGGCCATTGTATGAGAAATCAGGATGTTTTTTCACGAAATTATTTAAAATTGGCACGATATCGTTTGTTTCACTTTGTGTGACTTTGCCATCTTTACCTTTTGTTTCAGATACTACGTGATTATTTTTATCTAATACTAAACGGTCTGCATAACCGTGACCACGCATATACTCGTAGTAATTCATATCATCGATAGATAAGATAAGTGGTTTTTTGCCTTTAGGTAATTTAATTTCTTTCTTTTTAATTGGATTTGATTTCAAATCAAAAACATCATGCGGATCTACTAATATGTAATTATGTTTATAAAGCTCATCTAGCGATTTATTGAACTCATCAACGGTAATCATCCAATCATTATTCCCTTTAGCAGAATTTGGATCCCCCGTAAATGCTACCTTTGGTTCTGTAATCAGTGGATGGTAGAAGACGTGAGCAACATCGCCCTTATATGTAACCCAATCTTTTTGGTTTTTATTTTTCTTTTTCGCATACATGTTTTCTTCTTTTTTTCTATCTTCTGCGGATTTCTTGTCTGTTCCATCATGAGATTGTGATGTAGATTGACACGCACATAAAACAATTGCTAATAAAACTGTGACTAGTCCAAGTAAATATTTTTTAGCCATTCATCTTCTCCTTTAAATTGAGTAATAAATTTTATGCCGTTCATCATTTTATTATATAGTATTATTATATTATTTATAATACATCAATTAGAACTTAACAAAATTTTTACACGAATTTAATCATTCAGATGAATAAATATATTATTTCTTATTTACTAGTTTCATAATTACATTGATGATAAGTAAAAAGACGATGACGAACTTTATAATAAGTTCATACAATTGTGGCATATTAATGGTACTAACTAAGCAAAAAACTATAATCAGGACTAGCGCTATCTTGTCATAAATATCAAAATTCATATCATTTACCCTTTCTCTACATTTCCATTATAGAATTTCCTTGATATAGAGGAACACCGCCCACTTAAGATACTCTAAAGTTGACGGTGTTCTTTATCGTTATCTATTTTAGCTTCTATTTTCAAAAATAAAAAATTTAAAATTCTAAGTCTGCTTCTAAGTCTTCAAAGGTTGGCATACCACCTTGTGCACCCATGCCTGCCACGGCATAACTAGCCGCTAAGTTAGCGAATGTGACCGCTTCTGCAAGGTCATAACCTTTCTGTAGACCAACTGCTAGTGCACCATTAAACGTGTCGCCAGCGCCTGTTGTATCTTTCACTTCACGCTTAAAGCCTTTAATTTCTACTTGTTCGAGGCCATTATGATACACCGCGCCTAATTCGCCTAACGTCACAATGAGTTTATCAGGATAGCGTTCCAATGCACCATCAACATCGCCTTCAAACATATTCTCACTCTCTGTTTCATTCGGTGTGAGATACGTCACTTGTTCAAGCACATCGTCAGAAATTTCTCTGTACGGCGCCGGATTTAAGATTGAAATCACATCATGCTCATAACAATATTTCACTGCCGTTTCGACGGTTTCAGCTGGAATTTCTTGTTGCAATAACACAATATCGCCAGGTTGCGTTGATGCTAATGCCTCTTGAACATACTCGGGCGTTACTTCATTATTCGCTGATGGTACGACAATAATGCTGTTATCATTATCAGCCAATGTGATGTGCGCAGTTCCTGAAGGACCTTCCGTAGGTTTTACGTGCTCCACATTAATTTGGTTATTTTTTAAATTTTGGAAAATGTCTTCCCCAAACGTATCGTTGCCAATACGACCAATCATATGTACATCTCGTCCTAAACGTGCAGCTGCTACAGCTTGATTGGCCCCTTTACCACCCGGTGTGGTAAAAAATGAATCGCCAAGTACGGTTTCACCTTTTCCAGGGACAATCGACGTTGCTACAACTAAATCCATCGACATACTGCCAATTACATAAATCTGTCTCTCCATATGTCACACCTCATCATTATCTAATGTCTTACTCTTATCATACCCAAGTTCATCAAAGAGTGAAAATATAAAATAAGAGCCGGATATTGAAATCCGACTCCTTACCGCTCTATCTTATACTTCATCTGTCTGTGTATCTTTACCAGCAAAAAGCACAAGCCACGTCGCAAAGATAAATGGTGCGGTAAAGATGGGTAAACCTACTGGTGCTAACATTGTAGCTAACGCGCCATGCATCACTACTGTAAGCAATAAGCCACTAATGACAGCCACATAGGTATTTAATTTCGTATTGAAAATAGCACCTAATGCGATACCAGTTAAAATAGAATTATAACCATATAAACCATTGGTAATAGTTGGATAATCGCCACCAAGTAAGACGATGAAAACGACTGCTAAAATACTTGAAATAACAGCGTAAACCCCTGCTTTGACTGAACCTATAAAGATACCAATAATAATTAAGATACTACCGATAATAGAGGTCACTAGGAAGATCTCACTAAAGTTCGTCGTAATTCCACTGAGCCAGCTAATATGATTATGATTAATTTCTGGATGCTTAACCTTCTGAGGTAAAATATCGATGTTAACGTGTAATTTCGCAAATTGAGTCGTCATTGCTAGAACAAGCCATGACATTAACACGAAAGGAAACGTCAACATTGGTACGCCAAAGGGTTTCAACAATTCGCGGATTGCTGCGCCAACAGGTAACGTTAAAATGGTTGCTAAGATTAATACAATCCAGGCTTCTACACTTGATTCTAAAAATAACGCTAAACCGATTGCAGTTAAAACTGAATTATAACCAGCTAAACCATCTCGAATTTCTGCATCACTATAATTGAAGAATGGGGCTAATAATAATGCTAAACCGCTTCCTATTATAGCTGCTAAACCAATCTCCCACTTGGCTATAAATAATCCTATTAAGATGAATAACCCCGTCCACATGTTATTCATGAACACAACTTGTCCAATGTTTTTAAAGAATATTTCTAAATATTTCACATACTCACCTTACTCTTCTATCCTTTTAAAAATTACTACCTTATTATGCTCGTATTAAAACACGATTGCAAAATTTAAATATGAAGAAATACAATTTATGTTCGTATTTAAATTTTTTTACTAACTATATCGCTTGTACAAACGATTTAATAGTTCTACCATTAAAAACGTAATACCAACTATCTTTATAAGGAAAGAAGGAATCAATTTGCATTTTACGCAACGTGAGCAAGATAAGTTAATGATTGTTGTAGCTGCAGAAGTTGCACGTCGACGCAAAGCACGTGGTTTAAAGTTGAATCATCCTGAAGCATTAGCTTTAATTAGCGATGAATTATTAGAAGGTGCACGCGATGGCAAAACTGTAGCGGAGTTAATGAGCTATGGTAGAACGATTTTAAATGAAGATGATGTAATGGAAGGCGTTGCTAACATGATTACAGACATTGAAATCGAAGCAACTTTCCCAGATGGCACAAAACTAATCACGGTTCACCACCCTATCGTGTAAGGAGATGAAAAAATGATTCCTGGAGAAATTAAAGTAAAAAGTACTGAAATTGAAATTAATAAAGGACGACCAGAAACTGTACTTACGGTTAAAAATATAGGCGACCGTCCTATTCAAGTGGGTTCACATTTCCACTTTTTCGAAGCAAATCAAGCATTACAATTTGACCGCGAAAAAGCATACGGCAAACATCTAGATATCCCTGCAGGTGCTGCTGTACGTTTCGAACCTGGTGATGAAAAGAAAGTTCAATTAGTAGAATATGCGGGTCATCGTAAAATTTATGGTTTCAGAGGCATGGTTAACGGTGAAATTGATGAAGAACGCGTCTATCGTCCAACTGATAAAAATGATGAACACGCTGGTGTGTTTGGTGACAAAGGCGAAGAAAACATTAATAAAAAAGGTGGTAAAGCATAATGAGTTTTAAAATGACGCAATCTCAATATACCAGCCTTTATGGTCCAACTAAAGGTGACTCAATTCGACTTGGCGATACAAACCTATTTGCGCAAGTAGAACATGACTACACAAATTATGGCGACGAAGTCACATTTGGTGGCGGTAAATCTATTCGTGATGGTATGGGTCAGAATCCAAACGTTACACGTGATGACCGTTATGTTGCAGACTTAGTTATCACAAATGCAGTGATTATCGATTACGATAAAGTTGTTAAAGCTGACATTGGTATTAAAAATGGCTATATCTTTGCAATTGGTCAAGCTGGTAACCCAGACATTATGGATGATATTGATATCATTATCGGTGCGACTACAGATGTTATTTCTGCCGAAGGTAAAATTGTAACTGCGGGTGGTATTGATACTCACGTTCACTTTATCAACCCTGAACAAGCAGAAGTAGCCCTTGAAAGTGGTGTCACTACACATATCGGTGGTGGTACTGGTGCTTCAGAAGGTACTAAAGCCACAACTGTAACACCTGGCCCATGGCACATTCATCGCATGTTAGAAGCGGCTGAACATTTACCTATCAACGTTGGTTTCACCGGTAAAGGTCAAGCGGTTAACCACACTGCCTTAATTGAACAAATTCATGCCGGCGTTATTGGCTTGAAAGTGCACGAAGACTGGGGTGCAACGCCTTCAGCATTAGATCATGCCTTATCAGTAGCAGATGAATTTGATGTTCAAATTGCACTTCACGCAGATACATTAAATGAAGCTGGATTTATGGAAGATACAATGAAAGCTGTTAAAGGCCGCGTATTACATATGTATCATACAGAAGGTGCTGGTGGCGGACACGCGCCTGACTTAATTAAATCGGCATCTTATCCAAATATCTTACCTTCATCTACTAACCCAACGTTACCTTACACACGTAATACTGTAGATGAACATTTAGATATGGTTATGATTACACATCACTTAAATGCTTCTATTCCAGAAGACATTGCCTTTGCAGATTCTCGTATTAGAAAAGAAACCATCGCAGCCGAAGACGTATTACAAGACATGGGTGTCTTCAGTATGGTTAGCTCAGACTCACAAGCAATGGGACGTGTGGGTGAAGTCATCACACGTACTTGGCAAGTGGCTCACCGCATGAAAGAACAACGCGGTTTCTTAGATGGCGACCAAGAGTATAACGATAATCATCGTATTAAACGCTACATCGCTAAATATACAATCAACCCTGCTATTACACATGGTATTTCTGACTATGTGGGTTCAATTGAAAAAGGTAAATTAGCCGATTTAGTGTTGTGGAATCCTGCATTCTTCGGCGTTAAACCTGAATTAGTGGTTAAAGGCGGTATGATTAATTCAGCGAATAATGGTGATGCCAACGCATCTATTCCAACGGCACAACCTCAAAAATATCGTAGAATGTACGGTCAATATGGCGGCAATTTACAACATACATCTATTACATTTGTATCTAAAACAGCATTTGAAAGTGGTATCTATCGTAACTTAAACTTAGAACGCATGGTACGTCCTGTTCACGGTATCCGTAACCTAACTAAGAAAGATATGAAGAATAATGATGCTACACCTAAATTAGATGTGGACCCACAAACATACGAAGTATTTGTAGATGGCGAAAAAATCACTAGCGAACCTGCTACAGAATTACCATTAACACAAAGATACTTCTTATTCTAGGAGGCATTATTAATGATTATAGAAGAAATTCAAGGTAATATCGCAAACCTTTCTGCCGAGGAAAAGAATAAACATGTTGAAAAAGTTTATCTTGAAAACTCAGATTTAGTAAAACGCATTCAACGCGTAACAACCGATCACGGTAATGAAATCGGCATCCGTTTAAAACAACCTATCGATTTACAATACGGCGATATTTTATATCAAGACGATACAAACATGATTGTCGTTGATGTAAATTCAGAAGATTTACTTGTAATTAAACCACGTAATTTACAAGAAATGGGCGACATTGCGCACCAATTAGGTAATCGTCACTTACCAGCCCAATTTACAGAAACTGAAATGCTCGTGCAATATGACTATTTAGTAGAAGACTTATTAAAAACACTCGACATCCCTTATAGTCATGAAGATCGTAAAGTGAATAAAGCCTTTAGACACATAGGACATTCACATGATTAATCATTCAAATTTAAGGTTATTTCAGTTCTGTGATTCACAATTCCCTACCGGCGCATTTAGCCATTCATTTGGACTGGAAACTTATATTCAAAGAGACGCAGTACATGATGCCACTACTTTCAAAGAGTGGCTTCAACTGTTTCTTAATGAACAACTTACGTATTCAGATGGATTAGCGATGCGTTTGGTCTATCAGGCTTTGGAAAATGAGGACCATGACAGAGTACTACAACTTGATCGTTTAATCTTCGTTCAAAGCTTACCTCGCGAGACACGCGTAGGTACAAAACAAATGGGTACAAGAATGGTCAAACTTGCAATGGAACTTTATGATAGCGAATGGATTGAATGGTACCATACGCAAATGAAAGAAAAACGTGCCAAATTACATCCAGCGATATGTTTCACCATGCTTGGCCATTACTTAGGTGTCGATATTGAAACAATTATTGATTACTATTTATATCAAAATGTTTCAAGTTTAACTCAAAATGCTGTACGTGCTATTCCACTTGGACAAACGACGGGTCAACAAGTGGTGACGGAAATGATTCCATATATCGAGCGTACACGACAACACATTTTCACATTAAGCGAAGCAGACTTTGGCTTAACAGCGCCAGGCTTAGAGCTTAACCAAATGGAACATGAAAACGTTAATGTGAGAATCTTTATTTCATAGGAGGTTATTATTTATGGCAAACCCAATTAAAATTGGTATTGGCGGTCCTGTGGGTGCAGGTAAAACCCAATTAGTAGAAAAATTAGTACGTCGCCTTTCAAAAGATATTAGCATCGGCGTTATTACCAATGACATTTATACTAAAGAAGACCAAAAAATCTTAGTGAATACAGGTGTCTTACCTGAAGATCGTATTATTGGTGTAGAAACAGGCGGTTGCCCCCATACAGCAATTCGTGAAGATGCGTCTATGAACTTCGCGGCGATTGATGAATTGTTAGAACGCAATGAGGACATCGAATTAATCTTTATCGAATCTGGTGGCGATAACTTAGCGGCTACTTTCAGTCCTGAATTAGTGGATTTCTCAATTTATATCATTGACGTTGCTCAAGGTGAAAAGATTCCTCGTAAAGGCGGACAAGGTATGATTAAATCTGATTACTTTGTCATCAATAAAACGGACTTAGCTGAGTTCGTTGGCGCGTCATTAGACCAAATGGCTGAGGATACGAAGACGTTCCGTGGTACTCGTCCATTCACATTTACTAACCTTAAAACAGATGAAGGTTTAGAGAATGTGCTTGAATGGATTGACCGCGACGTATTACTTAAAGGATTATCTTAATGGCTATTTTAACTAGAGATACTGACCAAGCTTGGACTGGGCAATTAGACCTTACCGTTTTCCATAATGGTAAGCGTTCTGTTGCGCGTGATATCTTTTTTGAAAAGGCTCTAAAAGTTATTCGACCAGTTTATTTAAATTCATCAACGATTCCAACGTTCTATATCGTTAATGTAGGCGGTGGTTACCTAGATGGCGACCGTTATCGTATGAATATTAATGTGGAAGAAGCGGCTTCTGTGACTTTGACGTCGCAAGGTGCTACGAAGATTTATAAAACGTTAAATGACCATGTGGAGCAATATCAAACTTTTAATATTGCGAAAGATGGTTATATGGAATACGTGGGCGATCCTATTATTGCCTATGAAAATGCGAAATTCTTCCAGCACAATGTGTTTAAACTAGATGCAAGTGCGTCTATGTTTTATACGGATATTCTAACACCCGGATACTCTATGAAAGATGAACATTTCACGTATACCTACATGCACTTAATTAATGAGATTTATGTGGATGATGAGTTAGTGACGTATGATAACTTGCTTATGGATCCAACTAAGACGAAGATGAATGCGATTGGTTACATGGAAGACTATACGCATTTAGGTTCGGCTTACTTTATCCATCCTGATGTGACGCAAAAGTTAATCGAAGAAGTGTATGAGGAGATTAAGGATTATACGAAGACATATGATTGTCGTTTAGGTATTACGCAATTGCCTACGCATGGCTTTGCGGTGCGTGTGTTATCGAATATGACGCAAGAGATTGAGGAAGTTCTAAATACGGTGCAAGCTTATATTGCGAATAAGTTGTTTGACCGTGAGTTGGACTTTTTAAGAAAGTATTAATATTTTAAGTATAAGATGCCTTGTAGTTTGGGACATATGTCTCTAACTATGAGGTGTTTTTTTAATTTTATTTTTTTAAAATGAAGCGTGAGTTTGTACTTGCTTGGCGTCAGAGAGTTGTACTCAATACTGCGTATTGATTTGGCTCGCTTGCTCTAGGCATAGCTTGGGAGCGAAACAGAATTCTAGTTAGTAAGAATTCGTTTTTTCGCCCCCACAAAGCTGATTAGACATTAAGCATATGAAAGCTTAATGTCAATCAGCCACTGTGAAGCCAATAATTTAGATAAGGAAAAGCGATTAATCACTATATTAGCCTTTTTCAAAGGCTTGTAGGTTGTGATTAATCGCTTTTTAATTTAATTTTTGTCTCAAGGCTTATGCTATTCCTAGTAGCGTCTCGCCATCAATACTTCGTATTTTTTGCAAGAATCTTATTATTTTATTATAAGTGTTGTTCTTTTCAATTGTATAAATCTATAAATTAATGTCTTATATTAAAAATCAAATCCTAATTGTTCTACATTAGTATTCTCCTGATTATCAGTTTTCACTGGTTTGGATTCTGACATTTGTTTTTTTTCTTTTTCAAAATCATCATTTGAATCATTATAATATTTTTGCATTAATTCATCGAAATGAGTAATACTACTTAACTCATATAAAGGATACACTTCATTATCATTAATTCTCTTTAAATTCCCTTGTATTTGTTCTGTATTGTTTAGTTCTTCATTAGTCAACTTTGAAAATTTAGTGTGGTCCAACATGCCCACTGGTTTATTTTGTTTTAGACCATGGTTCAAAGCATGATTTGTTCCACCTTTTATACCTGTTTCAACTGCAATCACACCATTACTCATAGATGTTTGCCATTCATCTCTTGCCACTAAAAATTGGGGCACCAATTTCTGACCAAGTGGATATGTACTTAACCAAGCCCCGCCAGCCTCTAATATTTCATCAGCTAAACGTCTATTTTCCTTAGGATAAACAGACTGATCTAAACCATGTGCAAGAATAGCAACTGTGTTTCCAGTCATCTGCACACCTATTTGATGAGCGATTGCATCATGACCCTTTGCAAGACCACTTACAACAGTGTATCCTTGCTCATAAAAATGTTTACTAATACGTTCATTCATTTTTTTACCTAAAATTGTAGCATTTCTCGTACCAATAATCGCTACTGTTTTTTCATTGTTTAAAATAGACAAATTACCTTTTACATATATAATTAGAGGGTATTTCTTTTGTTTTAATAAGTTTTGAGGATAGTTTTTCTCACTAAAGTTAATGACTGAGATACCTTTTTCTTCTGCATTAATAATTTGTTCTTTAGCTTTCTCAACTGATGATAACCAAATTTCTTTATTACTTATTTTTTTATTAATTAAATTCTGTATTTTTTTCTCCTTTAATTTATATAAGTAGTTATAATCTAATATATCTTCATCAACATTTACTTCTTCTAAAATAGATTTAACTGTAGCATCGCCTACCCCTTTAAAGCTACTTAATGCCAAAATAAAAATCGATATTTTATCCATTGTATTACCTCAATTACATATTATTTAGGGAGATTATTAGCAACAAATGATTTAAATTCATTTACTGTATTGAACACATAGTTAGCACCTAAATCATTATCAATAATTTGATCATTTCCCCAGTTAACTAATACACTTTCAATATTTGCATTATTATAAGCTGATATATCATTTAAAGCATTGCCAATTCCTATCACTCTATCTCTTTTTGCGTTAAGCCCCATTTTTTCAATCGCTTCATCTATTAAATAACTGTCTGGTTTCATTCTGAAAAGCTTTTGTTCTTCATCTTCAACTATACAATCTTTAAATGATAATAAAAAGTTGGTATCTAAATTATCATTTGTAATATATAATTCATCTTTAAAATAATCTAACATTGTTTTAGCTGTTTTACCTCTATTACTAACAAAAGCAATTTTTAAATTTTTATTAGTTTGAACAATAGCCATCAACTCTTTAATTCCATCACACAATTTAATTTTCTTATCATTCAACATTTCAGTAACTAATCCTCTACTATTTTGTTCTGTTTTATCATAATTAAACAATACACTATTATCAAAGATTGTTTGGTCTAAATCAAAAATGATACCGTCTATTGGTTGATTCTGCTTAGGTATATTTTTAGTTGTATTTAACATAATATAATTGTCATGTTTTATTGTACGGCCATAGCTATAAAAATAAATATTTTCCTTATCGATTCCAAGTGATTGTAATAATAATTTATAAATTGCTATAAATGAACTCCCAGAAGTCACAACATCATCTATAACTAGAATCGGGTAATTTTTATATTCTTTAGGTATAGTGTTAACACTTAGACTTTGTAATTGATCTTGCCAGCTCCTAGTGCCACTTTTTTCATGAGCAGTTTCAGTATTATTTACTTTTTGAATTAAATCATTCGCATTAATAAAACGCTCATCCTTATTACATACATAGTCTACAACCTTGTTTGTAATGCTTACTTTATCAATTTTAGAGCTTGGTATTGATGCTAACAAAATCTTTCCTCTATAGTCGCTATTTAATAAGTGAAGAATACATTTACTATAACCAGAAATATTACCAAATTCTTCTAAAAATTGATGGAATTTTTCTTTATCCTCACTGTTGATATACTTATCATTATCTACATATTTTAGTCCTTTTATAAATCGATACTTTTTATATGTTTCATCATCGTACGACAAATTATCACCAGTTACATAATGTACATAATACATCACGGGATGTGGCAATTCTGGATTGATATATAAATTGTTAGTGTTTAGGATTTCTTCAGTTTCTTGTTTAATTAACTGTTGTTCGTTTTGTTCATTTAAAATCTCTTCATCAATATCAATATGATTAAATTCATATAAAAATGTTAGATATGTTCTAAGAACACTGCCAAATTTAAAATCCTCAAATACGATTTCTGTCGGATGATTTTGTTTTTCGTATTCCATAAACTTGTTAAATAATTCATTTTGTCTTTCACTATATTTAGGTCTTTTCCCTTTTACAATTTCAATTATAGTTTCAGTATCATCCTCTAATATAGATTGATATATCTTTCTAAACAATTTACTAGAAGTGTACTGTAAAAAATTTTTATTATAATGATTTTCTTTCATTTCACTATTTAAAAATTAACCAATGATACTTAGCGTATGAATATAATGATGAATTGTTTTTTCGCTAGCCTTAGTTTTACCAATTAACCATCCAGTAAATTCACCT
>NZ_PPRD01000031.1 GCF_002902575.1 Staphylococcus croceilyticus
CAATATTCACGCTTTTTATAATACTTGTGATTTCAATTTTTGTGAAGATTGCGATGAAGATTTACAAATATTTTATAGTTTTATTGTTTTAAATAATAATGAAGTTTATTATAATCTGCCAAAAATTAATTAAAAGACAATTTTCTATAATTGTATTGCAATTTAATACGAACTAACATATAATAGCTATTAAGCAATGGTTTTATTCCATATTGCAAAGAATATCTGTAAGAGTTATATATAGCGTTTTGTTATTCATACATAATTGTCACATGTATTTTTTGTAATATGCGAATAATGCATATTGAAAGAATTTAGTCTTGGAGGTTTCAGAATTATGAAACAAGGTACAGTTAAATGGTTTAACGCTGAAAAAGGTTTTGGTTTTATCGAAGTTGAAGGTGAAAACGACGTATTCGTACACTTTTCAGCAATTAACCAAGATGGTTATAAATCATTAGAAGAAGGTCAATCAGTTGAATTTGAAGTAGTTGAAGGCGACCGCGGTCCTCAAGCTGCAAACGTTGTTAAACTATAATAAATAGATTGTAAAATATTGACTTTATTGACACCTTACCAAGATGTAGGGTGTTTTTTATTGCTCAATTTTAGTGAATACATAAAAGCCATATTCTGACCCTCGGTTGAAAGGGTTAGAATATGGCTTAATTTACTTATGCATAAATCTCTAATTAAATAAGATTATTTAGTATCATTAATGATTAATTGACGTAATGATTGACGTTTAATGACTTCACGTGCTTTTCCATCTTTTAGGAAGTACACAGGTGGTTTCTGCATTTGGTTGTAATTAGATGCCATTGAATAATGATAAGCACCAGTAGAAAGAATCGCTAGGTAATCACCACGTTGAACAGAAGAAGGTAGTTGTGCATCACGAATAATGATGTCGCCTGACTCACATAATTTACCCGCAATAGTAACTGTTTCGTCTGCTTCTTCATGACGATTAACTAGTAATGCTTGGTATTTAGCATCATATAATGCAGTTCTAATATGATCGCTCATACCGCCATCAATTGAAACATATTTATTAACTTCAGGAATTTCTTTAATTGTACCAACTTCGTATAGAGTAATTCCAGCTTCTCCAACAATAGAACGGCCTGGCTCAATACCAATTTCTGGAACTTCATAATTTAAACGCTCAGTTTCAGCTTTAATTGCATCTGTAATTTCTGCGATGCCTTCTTCAATAGGGAAACTTACGTCTCCTTCAACGTATTTGATGCCGAAACCTCCGCCTAAGTTAAGTAATTCGACTTTAATATCATTTTCAGAAAGCCAGTTAAGTACAATCTTAGCAGTTTCAATCATCGCTTCAGTTCCTTCGATTTGAGAACCAATATG
This sequence comes from Staphylococcus croceilyticus, assembly GCF_002902575.1. Taxonomy (GTDB): domain Bacteria; phylum Bacillota; class Bacilli; order Staphylococcales; family Staphylococcaceae; genus Staphylococcus; species Staphylococcus croceilyticus. The sequence goes on from NZ_PPRD01000031.1 coordinate 1,372, forward strand.
GAAGTGAATACCTTTTAAAAGTAAACGTTTAGAGTCACGTACTTTATTAACCGCTTCAATCGCTAGGCCATGGCGAATTGATAAACCAAATTTGCTGTCTTCTTGGCCAGTTTGAATAAACTCATGCGTATGTGCTTCAACACCAGGGTTAACACGTAATACTACATTTACAGTATCACTCGCATATCTATCGATTAAATCAATTTCTTCAAGTGAATCGATTACAAAGTAACCAACGCCGCTTTCTAATGCGTATTGAATTTCACGTTTTGTTTTGTTGTTCCCATGGAAGTGAATCTTGCTTGGATCAAATTTAGCTTCTAATGCTGTATATAACTCACCCTCAGAAACTACATCTAATTGTAAATCTTCTTCTTGGACTAATTTGACCATTTGAATACATGTAAATGCTTTTGAAGCATACGAAATATTATATTTTAAACCGCTTTTTTGAAAAGCTGAGTGATATCTACGCATTTGATTGCGGATTTCATCTTCATCATAAACAATAGTAGGTGTACCAAAACTTTGAGCAAGTGTCTTTAAACTTGTACCTGCCATTGTTAATTCACCATATTCATTATATTTAACTGCCATTTTTTATCTATACTCCTTTATGAGAGAATCATGATTCATCGCACTAAGTTGTTCAGAGTTAGCGCCTACACCTTTGAATGTATATTCATCAATGCGTATATCGTTATTATATAATATCACTTCATCTTGTGCATGGACTTCCTCGTCAACTTCTACAAACATGTGACTCATCATTAATGCTCGAATAGGATAACGTTTGCCATTGATTAGTGCTTCATGTTTTGCGCGTGATTTCAAAATGCCGTCACCGTATCCTACATCTACGACTGCTAATTTCGTCTTATTGCGTGTAGCTTCATATGCAAAGCTATAGCCACAATAATCGCCTTGATTGACTTCTCGAACTTGTATAACATTCCCTTTAACTGTTAGCGACTGTTGAATGGTTTCTTCTTCTAATTTACTGTAAGGGCGAGATCCATACAAAGCTATACCTACGCGTGCATGCGTATGATGGGGCAGTAATGCTTGCCCTTCACGATAATAACTTGCACTGTTTTGAGCATGGATCATGTCAAATTGATAGCCTTCAACTAATAATGTATTAACTACATTTAACCAAGCTTTGCGTTCTAAGCCATACTCTGGCACATCAAATTCATCGGCATAGCCGAAGTGCGTCCATAATCCTGAAATCACCATTTTATGTGGGTTAGAATTGTTATGATCATCTTCTAATACTTCTTTAATTTCTTCTAGCGTTTTGAATCCAGAACGATGCAATAAGTTTTCAAACTCTAAATGAACTTTAATATCATGTAATTCTTCTTTATATTTATAGTAGTATTCTAGAGAGGGCAGAGTCATTTGAATTTGATTATCTCTCACAGTATCAAAGTCATATACTGCATTCATTAAGAATATTGTAGCTTCTGGCACCAATTTACGAATTCTTATAGCTTCTTTTAATGAAGTCGTACTGAAAGTAGTGATACCTGCTCTTGAAAATTGCTTTACAGCAAATTCTAATCCATAATGATAAGCATTATTTTTAACTACTGCCATAATTGAATTATTATTTTTTACTTCAACAGCATTTTGATAAAACGCTTCTGAATCAACTGACCATATTGCTGTCAATTTAAGTTACTCCTCTCCGTAATGTAGTAATAATTGTTCATAATAGTTTGCCACACCGATTAATACTTTTTCATCAAAGTTTAAATGAGATGTATGTAAACCTGTAACGTAACCTTTGTCTTCATTACGCGTACCTACGAACGCAAAGTAAGCAGGCGCCAATTGCTGACCATAGAAGCTAAAGTCTTCTCCAAATAAAAATGGTAACGGTTTATCTATTACTTCTAAATTTGCATCTTTAATCGCTTGTTCAACACTTGTTCTTAATTGAGGGCTATTCATTGTCGCAGGATAACCTTCTTCAAATTTCACTTCACATTCCACGTTGAACAATAATTTTACGCTTTCTGCTATTTTTTGCATTTGTGTTTTAACTATATTCAAATCATTGGCATCATACGTACGAATTGTACCTTCTAAATAACCGTTACTTGGTACAGTATTGATGGCCTCACCAGCTTCAAAATGTCCCATATGTACAATATTACGTTTTAGACCGTTCAAATGATATTGTTGTATTTGTCCTACTTGATTTAACACATGGAGTAGGGCTTCACCACATGAATGACCTTGTTCTTTGTCCGCTACGTGACTTGATAATCCTTTTAAAAAGAAGCGATATTCTGTGGCACTGGCAGTAATTTCGTTATCACGAATCACCACTTGACCCTCATCTGCAAACGGATTCACATGGATACCGAACACAGCTTCAATAGGGTAATTATTAAACGCGCCCGCTTTAATTAGACGATTAGCGCCACCGCCTGTTTCTTCAGCAGGTTGGAAGATGAATACAACATTATGAGGTAATTCACCTTTATCTGCCATTGCTTTACAACGTTTTACAAATAACATTAATGCAGTTGTATGACCATCATGACCGCATGCATGCATCACATTATCAGTTTGGCTGCGATACTCAACGTCATTCTCTTCGAAGATTGGTAGGGCATCAATATCAGCTCTAAAAGCAATCGTATGATCGCTATTTCCTTTTAAGTATGCAATTACGCCTGTTTCAAGAGGGCGCTCATATGAAATACCTAATTCTTCTAAGAAGTTGACGATATATTTTGTAGTTTCAAATTCATGTAAACTCAACTCTGGATGTTGATGTAAATGTCTTCTATGTTTTGTGACAAATTCTAATTCATTCATATTATCATTCCTTTGTTTACTTAATGATGAGAACGTTCATTTTATTTTTGAAAATGGTGGCAAGCCTTACTAGAACTTTATTTTTCAAAAATAAGAAAAGTATAGAGAATTATAGACTAAGGGAGTGGGACAGAAATTAAACTTAATTTCGTTTTCTCACCCCAGTAAGGCTGTCTAGATTTGAAAAAAGCTTAATTTAAGCACATTTTCAAATCAGTCAGCTACTGCCAATATGTGAACGAAGGCTGAGACACTTTATTATTGTCCCAGCCTCTATACACTATAAATAATGTGTCATAAATTCCTAATCATTTAACTTTCTTAAAGCTGAAACAATTTCACGCTTAGAATCTTCAACTTCAGAAGTTTGTTTAATGACTTTCGCAGGTGTACCAGCTACAACTGCACCAGCTGGGACATCTTGGGTAACGATAGCACCAGCTGCCACGATAGCACCTTCGCCAACTCTAACGCCTTCAAGAATAACAGCGTTTGCTCCAATTAGTACATTATCTTCAATCACTACTGGCGAAGCACTTGGTGGTTCAATAACACCTGCTAATACGGCACCTGCACCAACATGAACATTCTTACCAGTTGTAGCACGACCACCTAATGTCGCATTCATATCAATCATTGTACCTTCACCAACAACGGCACCAATATTAATTGTTGCGCCCATCATGACTACTGCGCCATCTTCAATAATGGCTTGTTCACGAATAAAAGCGCCTGGTTCAATTCGAGCATTCGTATTAGTTAAATCTTTAAGTGGGATAGCCGAATTACGACGATCCATTTCAATTTCTAAATCAGTGATACTCGCTTGATTAGCTTCATAAAAAGGTTTCCAATCCTCTGCTTCACAAAAGATAACTTTTGAATTATCTGATCCAAACACTTTAAAAGATTCTGGGAAGTTAACATTGTTAAATTCTCCATTAACATAAACCTTTAAAGGGGTAGATTTCTTAGCATCACTAATGTATTGAATAATTTCTTGTGCAGAAAGGTGTTGTACCATGTTCGATTCTCCTTATTATTTCATTTATTAAAAGATTGCTTTTAGATTTTACAAATTATCAAAAGTATAATAACCATTTTGTTTGTTAATTAACTGTTCAGCAGCTGTTATTGCACCATTTGCGAAGATATCTTTCGATTGTGCTTTATGAGAAATTGTAATTGTTTCATCTGTTCCTGCAAATAAAACATCATGTTCTCCTACAATCGTTCCGCCACGTACTGCATGGATACCAATTTCATCTTTCTCACGTTTTTCAGTGCGTTCATGGCGGTCGTAAACAGGGGACACATTGTTACGTAATTCTTTAATAACATCATATAGTTTTACAAGTGTACCACTTGGCGCATCGACTTTTTTATTATGATGTGCCTCTGTTAACTCGATATCAAATTCTTGCAATAAAGGTACTGCTGTTTCTAAAATTTTAGTTAATACATGAACGCCATAACTCATATTCGCACTAAAGAATACTGGCATACGTTCACTAAGTTCTTCTAATTTAGCAACAAGTTTCTCTTTTTCACCAGTAGTAGCAACGACTAATGGCATTTCAAAATCCTCGTCTAAGAGCGGTAATAATAGGTTTGGATTTGAGAAATCGATAGCGATATCCGCTTTATCTTGTGCCTCAGCAATATGGTCATAATGTGTGTACGGTGTTGAATCATTATGTTCGGGTTCAATGACACCTACAATTTCATGACCTTTTTCTTCTGCAAGTCGTGCAACACGTTGGTTCATCGCACCATAACCGATTAATAAAATTTTCATTAGTGTTCACCCGCTTTAAACTGTTCATAAGCATTAACTAATACTTTGGCATCTTCAACTTCTAAAGGTAAAAGAGGTAAGCGTAATTCATACTCGCCGAAACCTAAATAACTTGTTAATGCTTTAATTGGAATTGGGTTTACATCAACAGAAAGGGCATCTAATAATTTACCAATTGGTTCAAAATCTTTAGAGATATCTTGTCCACTTTGTTTAGCATCATATAATGTTTGGAATTCTTTTGGAATAACATTAGCTATAACTGAAATGACGCCATTTCCGCCACGTTCGTAAAATTCTACAACGTTATCATCATTACCACTATATAATGCGAATTCGTCTTGGTTAATGCGTTTTTTTACTTCTTCATAGTATTCGAAGTCATTTGTAGCATCTTTTATTGCGACGATATATTCGTTATGACTTAATGTTTCAACTGTTTCAGGATTAATAGTCATATTTGTTCTTGAAGGTACGTTGTATAGTACAACAGGTAATTTAACTTCATTTGCAATTGTTTCAAAATGTTTAATTAAGCCGCGTTGATTCGTTTTATTGTAATAAGGCGTAATTAACATAATTGCATCTGCGCCTAATTGTTTAGCACGTTGTGAAGCTTGGATTGATTTAGCGGTATTGTTAGTACCCGTACCTGCAATAATTGCTACACGATGATTCACTTGTTTTACTACCGCTTCAAGCACTTGTTCTTTTTCCTCTTCAGTTAAAGTAGGGCTCTCAGCTGTCGTACCATTAACTATAATTGCTTGTACACCATTTTCTAATAAGAAATCAACATGTTTTTCTAATGCATTGTAATCCACTTCATTATTGATGAATGGGGTAGCAAGCGCTACGCCAACGCCTTCAAAAATATGTGCCATTATTATCTATCTCCTTTTAAATTGATAACTTGCTCTAATACTTGAACTGCATTTAACGCTGCACCTTTAAGTAAATTATCAGAAGTACACCATACATGGAATGTATTATCTAATGAATCGTCTCGACGAATACGTCCTACAAACACTTCGTCTTTGCCAGTTGAATTAATTGCTAATGGGTATTCATTTTTTTCTGGATTATCAACTAATACTACACGACTATCTTGATCGAATAAGTCTTTAATTTCTTGTACTGTCGCTTCTTTATCAAGTGTCACGTCAATTTCAACACTATGGCTATCTTGCACAGGTACGCGCGCACATGTTGCAGTTACACGTAACTCAGGTTGATTTAAGATTTTACGTGTTTCATCAATCATTTTTTGTTCTTCCTTTGTATATCCATCTTCTAAAAAGACATCAATATGAGGAAGTACGTTATTATAAATTGGGTGAGGGTAAGCTTCAGGTGCTTTACCATTTGCACCCTCAGTTAAATCACGTTTACCCTTAATACCAGAGCCTGAAACCGCTTGATAAGTTGTATAAGCTACACGTTTTAATCCAAATTTATCTTGTAACACTTTTAACGGTACTACTGATTGAATTGTTGAACAGTTAGGGTTAGCGATGATCCCACGTTTAAAGTGGGGCTCATTTACTTCTGGTACAATTAAATCAATATCTTCAGTCATACGCCATTGACTAGAATTATCGATGACGATAGCGCCAGCTTGTTCAAAAATAGGGGCGAATTGTTTACTTGTTCCGCCACCAGCACTCATCAATACGTAGTCAAATTTCTCACTTGCTGCTTCTTCTGTAAGCTCTTGAACAATATATGTTTTACCTTGAAACTCAACTTCTTTTCCTGCTGATCTTGCTGATGAAAACAATACTAAATCATCAAATTTAATATTTTTACGATCAAGTGTTTCTAACATTTTTGTTCCTACTAATCCTGTTGCTCCGACTACTGCGATTCTTGTCATAAAAAGTCACTCCATTGTTTTATTATTTGAATTTTTAAAAAATTGATTATAAATAGGATATTTTAACTTAGATGTCAAAAGCGTCATATAAAATTTCAACTGCTTTTTCACCATTCTTTTTATCAATCACATATGAAATACTAATTTCGGATGTTGTAGTTTGATAAAAAGGAATATTTGAATTGATTAGGGTAATAAATGCTTTAGATGCTACACCAGACATATCTCTCATTCCAGAACCAATTAAAGAGATTTTGACATATTCTTCATTAATTTTATAATCTAGTGCTTCAAATGCTGTAGATAAATGCTCTAAAATACTTGAAATTTGATAAGCATCACTATCTTTAATTGAGAAAGATAATTGTAATCCTTCTGTATTAACAATTTGAGAAATCATATCTACATTTACTGAGCCATCTTCTAAAGCAGTAAATAATTGTGTTAATAAACGATTATCCGGTAGGGGATAACTGATTGTCACGTGCATCATATGTTTATCTAATGCAACACCTGTTACAGCTTTTTTCTCTAAAATTTCTGTTCTTGGCATAATCCATGTTCCTTTCACATTTGATAATGTTCTGCCCAAATAAAGGGGAATGTCATAATTTTTAGCTAATTCTACGCTTCTTGTTTCAAGAACGCCCGCGCCTAAAGCACTCATTTCCATCATTTCTTCATAAGAAACGTAATCTAAGCGCTTTGCTTTACTAAGTATTCTTGGATCAGTAGCGTACACGCCATCAACGTCAGTATATATTTCACAAGGTATTTGATTACTTGCAGCTAAAGCAACTGCAGTCGTATCAGACCCGCCTCGGCCTAACGTTGTTAACTCCAATTCATCGTTGACCCCTTGGAATCCTGCAACAACCAAAACATCTTTATCCTCAAATGCTTTATCAAATGTTTCAGGGTTAATTTCTGCAATTCTACTTTTAAGATGATGTCCAATTGTCTTAATACCAGCTTGATAACCAGTCATTGATCTAGCGTTTACACCGATATCATTCAATACCATAGATAGGTAAGAAACTGTTTGTTGTTCACCAGTAGTTAATAGTAGGGCTAATTCTTCATCTTTAGGTGTTGTAGTAAGATTTGATACATTTTCCATTAATTGATCAGTAGTTTTACCCATAGCGCTCACTACTACAATTAATTGTTCGCCGTCATCCACACGACGTTTAAGCATTTCTGCGATATTTTTTATCTTTGTAAAATCGGCAACAGATGAACCGCCGAACTTCAAAACACTTCGTTTCAAACTTTTACCTCCTACATTTTGGGAGGCCCACACTATAAAAAAAGAGCAAGTTCGGAATGCGCGCGAACTTGCTCGTAATTTATATACAAGTGATGCACTCCATTATTAAATAATAATGACAAACTCTCAGCTCTTAACCACAAAGTCCAACGCTCTATATCTGCGACTATAAAACGTTTCGGCATCGCACCCTTTCAATATTAGCTGTTGCAGACAGTGTATCTAATATGTACTAATGATTGATGCGCCTCATCAATTTCTTATTCAATTGCTATGTTTTTTATTATACATAAGGCAATTATGTCTGTAAACCGATAATTGTGATTTTTTGCAATTGACTGAAAAATCTAAAAGTTATTTTACTACTTAATAGCAATGATACTTCTATTTAGTAAAAAGTAGGTGCGAGGCTGCGAGGGTTGGGCGAACAACTTTATCCAATGTTGTTATTTTGCCCAAAAAATAGCTCACTTCCAAAGTAAAATAGGAAGTGAGCTAAAAAAATTATTTTTGTAATACGCCAATTTCTTGAAGATATTCTTCGTAAGGAATTTCTTTTGATAAACCACCTTGTTGATTTAAATCAATAACAAGGTTAGCAATAGTATTAATGAATTCAAAGTCATAAGATGTGAAAATGATTGAACCTTTAAATGATTTTAAGCCATCATTTACCGCAGTAATACTCTCTAAATCAAGGTGGTTAGTTGGTTCGTCTAATAGTAAAACGTTTGCGCTTGAAAGCATCATTTTACTTAACATACAACGTACTTTCTCTCCACCTGATAAAACACTCGCTTTTTTCTTAACTTCTTCGCCACTGAACAACATACGACCTAAGAAACCACGTAAGAATGTTTCTGTTTGTTCATCTTCCGGTGCATATTGACGTAACCATTCTACTAAGTTCATGTCTACACCTTCAAAGAAGTCAGAGTTATCTTTAGGGAAGTAGCTTAATGATGTAGTAACACCCCATTTAAATGAACCTTCATCTGGTTCCATTTCACCAGCTAAGATTTTTAATAATGTTGTTTTAGCAATTTCGCTATCTCCGATAAGAATTGCTTTATCGTTAGGATTCATTGTAAATGAAATATTATCTAATACTTTTTCGCCATCGATGGTTTTAGAGATACCATCCACAACTAATAAGTCATTACCAATTTCACGTTCTGGTGTGAATTTAACATATGGATAACGTCTTGAAGAAGGTTGGATATCATCTAACTCAATTTTTTCTAATTGTTTCTTACGACTTGTTGCTTGTTTAGATTTTGAAGCATTGGCAGAGAAACGAGCGATAAAGTCTTGTAACTCTTTAATTTTTTCTTCTTTTTTCTTATTTTGTTCTTGAGCCATTTTTTGTGCTAATTGACTTGATTGATACCAGAAATCATAGTTACCAACATATAACTTGATTTTACCGAAGTCTAAGTCAGCAATATGTGTACATACATTATTAAGGAAATGACGGTCGTGAGATACAACAATGACAGTGTTATCAAAGTTAATCAAGAAATCTTCTAACCAGTTAATTGCTGGAATATCTAAACCGTTGGTAGGCTCATCTAGTAAAAGTACATCAGGTTCACCAAATAAACTTTGTGCTAATAATACTTTTACTTTTTGATTATTTTCTAATTCAGACATTTGTTTATCATGTAAATCTGCTGAAATACCTAAACCTGATAATAGGGATGCAGCATCCGCTTCAGCATTCCAACCATTCATTTCAGCGAATTCACCTTCAAGTTCTGCTGCACGAATACCATCTTCATCACTGAAATCTGGTTTCATATAAATTTCGTCTTTTTCTTTCATAACTTCGTATAGACGTTCATGACCTTTAATTACAACATCTAATACACGCTCATCTTCATAAGCAAAGTGATCTTGTTTTAACACAGCTAAACGTTCATCTTTACCTAATGAAACGTGTCCAGTTTGTGAATCAATTTCCCCAGATAAAATTTTTAAAAATGTAGATTTACCAGCACCGTTAGCGCCGATAAGTCCATAACAGTTTCCTTCAGTAAATTTAATATTTACATCTTCAAATAGTTTACGATCACCAAAACGTAAACTTACATCAGTTACTTGTAGCATGCATTTACTCCTTTATTAATCGTTTATCTAATGCAAAAATTATATCACATAATGTTTTTACTTTCGAGTTCATGTAAGTTCAATTGTAAGAATGCTTGTTTAAAGGAGGCATGTTATAATACATAAGAATACAAACCCTTGAAGGAGAATATTATGGCATTAGATAAAGATATAGTTGGATCAATAGAATTTTTAGAAGTTGTTGGCTTAGAAGGTTCAACATACCTTTTAAAAGGACCTAATGGAGAACAAGTTAAATTAAACCAATCAGAAATCGAGGAAGAAGATGCTTTTGAAATAGGCGAAGAATATAGTTTCTTTATTTATCCGAACCGTTCAGGCGAGCTATTTGCTACTCAAAACATGCCAGACATCACTAAAGATAAGTATGATTTCGCAAAAGTACTTAAAACAGATCGTAATGGCGCACGAGTAGATGTAGGTTTACCGAGAGAAGTACTTATTCCTTGGGAAGATCTACCTAAAGTTAAAACATTATGGCCTCAAGCTGGCGACTATGTATTAGTTACTTTACGTATTGATAGAGATAACCAAATGTTTGCACGTTTGGCTAGCGAAACAATTGTTGAAAAAATGTTCACTCCAGTATTTGACGATGATAAATTGAATCAAGTTTTACTAGCAAGACCTTATCGTTTATTACGTGTTGGTAGCTTTTTATTATCCAATGATGGTTATAAGATATTTGTTCATGAATCAGAACGAAAAGAAGAACCACGTTTAGGCGAAGAAGTAGAGGTACGTATTATCGGTCATAATGATAAAGGTGAATTAAATGGTTCATTTTTACCATTAGCGCATGAACGTCTAGATGAAGATGGTCAATTAATCTTTGATTTATTAGTTGAATACGATGGTGAATTACCATTTTGGGATAAATCAAGTCCAGAAGCTATCAAAGAAGTGTTCAATATGAGTAAAGGTGCTTTCAAACGCGCTATTGGACATTTATACAAACAAAAAATCATCAATATTGAAACTGGAAAAATTACATTAACTAAAAAAGGATGGAGTCGCGCTGAAGACTAAACCATAATTTGTTAAGTTAACGCGTTTTTCTTCTATTATATATACTAAATCGTCTTAGTTTATATTCTTCATATTTTCAAAATTAAAAACCTTACTTTTATAAACCCATTCCTTAGTATCAAAAGATATTTAGAGTAATGGGTTTATTTTTTATATAGAAATAATCTATTGTCTATATCAATCTATTTATTAAATTAACAAAACCTTTACACTTAATATATTTTATATTAACAAAAGGTATGTAATATAAGCATTGTAAGAAATACATATAACATTTGGGTTATCTATATTAGGAGGATGTTTCAATGAAAAAATGGCAATTAGTCGGTACTACTGTATTAAGTGCTTCAGTATTATTAGGCGCATGTGGCGGTGGCAACAGCAATGGTAGTGGTTCTGGAGATGAAGGTAAAGACCTTAAAGGGGAAGCAAAAGGCGAAGGTTCATCTACTGTAGCTCCTATCGTTGAAAAATTAAACGAAAAATGGGCTAAAGATCATCCAAACGCTACAATCTCATCTGGTCAAGCAGGTACTGGTGCTGGATTTGAAAAATTCATCGCTGGAGAAACTGATTTCTCTCAAGCTTCTAGACCAATCAAAGATGAAGAAAAACAAAAATTAGAAGACAAAGGTATTAAATATAAAGAATTCAAAATCGCTCAAGACGGTGTAACAATCGCTGTTAACAAAGATAATGACTTCGTTAAAGAATTATCTAAAGATCAATTGAAAAAAATCTACAGCGGCGAAGCTAAAACTTGGAAAGATGTAGATTCAAGCTGGCCTGACAAAGAAATCAAAGCTTTCTCACCTAACTCAAGTCATGGTACTTATGACTTCTTCGAAGAGGAAGTAATGGACAAAGGCGACATCAAAGCTGAGAAAAATGGCGACACTAACGTAATCGTTCAATCAGTTGAGAAAAATAAAGAAGGTATTGGTTACTTCGGTTATAACTTCTACGAACAAAACAAAGATAAGTTAAAAGAAGTTAAAATCAAAGACGATAAAGGTAAAGCAACTGAACCTAAGAAAGATTCTATCAAAGACGGTTCATATGCTTTAAGTAGACCATTATTCTTATATGTTAAAGAAAAATCATTAAAAGATAATGATGTAATGAGAGAATTCATTAAATTCACTTTAGAAGACAAAGGTAAATCTGCTGAAGATGCTGGTTATGTAGCTTCTCCAGACAAAGTTTATAAAGATGAACTTAAAGAATTAGATAAATATGGTAAAAAAGATTCAGATAAAAAATAATCATTATTAATATCAAAGGGCTGGGAAATTATTCAAGGGGTATGACAAGGTGGTTTAACCGCCACCTTGTTTCAGAATATATGGGTGATTTTAAAATGTTTTAATTTAATTTGAACTCATTATTACCTTATAATTTCCTCGCTCTTTTTTTAAATTTATTGGGAGAAAAAAGAGAGGGTTATATATGGCTTCAGACACTAATGTTAGAGATATGATAGCTAAAAATAACGCTAAAAAAGGTGGATTCAGCGATAAAGTTGTACCCGTCATTTTAGGAGTTATAGCAGCTATTTCTATTTTAACTACCATTGGAATTCTATTCACTTTGATTACAGAAACTATTACATTTTTCACTCGTGTTTCGATTACTGAATTTTTATTCACTAAAGATTGGAATCCTACAGGTTCAAATCCTAAATATGGTATTTGGGCTTTAGTTATCGGGACATTAAAAATCACTATTATTGCAACAATTGTAGCAGTACCAATTGGTTTAGGTGCTGCCATTTACTTAAGCGAATACGCTAGCGACAAAGCACGTCGTATCATTAAACCAATTCTTGAAATTTTAGCTGGTATTCCAACAATCGTATTTGGTTTCTTTGCTTTAACTTTTGTAACACCAGTATTAAGAACGATTATTCCTGCGTTAGATAGTTTCAACTCTATTAGTCCAGGGATTGTAGTAGGTATCATGATCGTGCCTATCATCACAAGTATGAGTGAAGACGCTATGGCATCTGTACCTAACAAAATTCGTGAAGGTGCTTATGGTTTAGGATCAACTAAATTTGAAGTAGCAACTAAAGTTGTACTTCCAGCTGCTGCATCTGGTGTGGTTGCCTCAATCGTATTAGGTATTTCAAGATCTATCGGGGAAACAATGATTGTATCATTAGCAGCAGGTAGTTCACCAACCGCATCGTTATCATTAACTAGCTCAATCCAAACAATGACTGGTTATATTGTAGAAATTGCGACTGGAGACGCGACTTTTGGTTCAGACGTATACTACAGTATTTACGCTGTAGGTTTCACATTATTCGTTTTCACTTTAATTATGAACCTTATCTCATATTGGGTTTCTAAACGCTTCAGAGAGGAGTATTAATATGGCAACTACTACGAATCCTAATACTACAAATCCTAAAGCAAAAGGCTTAATAGACCAAAGTAAAGTTGAAAAAAATATTTCAACTCGATCTACTAAAAATAAAATCAACAAATGGTTATTCTTTGCATGTATTGTCATTGCATTATTAGTCCTTGTTGCATTACTTATACAAACGCTTGTTAAAGGTGTAGGTCATTTAACACCTGAATTCTTTACTAACTTCTCATCTTCAACACCTTCACAGGCAGGTATTAAAGGTGCTTTAGCCGGAACAATTTGGTTAATGGTTAGTATCATTCCAATTTCTATTATTTTAGGAGTAGGAACTGCAATTTATTTAGAAGAATACGCTAAAGATAACTTTTTCACTAGTTTCATTAAAATTAGTATTTCTAACTTAGCAGGTGTGCCTTCAATCGTATTCGGTTTATTAGGTTTAACATTATTTGTCCGTGGTGGCGGTATTCAAGCGTTAGCATTAGGAAATAGTGTTATTGCTGCCGCTTTAACAATGTCACTACTTATCTTACCAATTATTATTGTATCAAGTCAGGAAGCAATTAGAGCAGTACCTAATTCTGTTCGTGAAGCATCTTATGGATTAGGTGCAAATAAATGGCAAACTATTAGACGTGTAGTACTACCAGCATCATTACCTGGTATCTTAACTGGTTTCATCTTATCTTTATCTCGTGCATTAGGTGAAACAGCACCATTAATTTTAATCGGTGTTCCAACAATCTTATTAGCAACACCAACAAGCATTATGTCAATGTTCACAGCATTACCAACACAAATTTATACATGGGCTAAAATGCCACAAGCTGAATTCCAAAACGTTGCTTCAGCTGCAATCATCGTATTACTTGTTATCTTATTATTAATGAATGCTGTAGCTATTTTCTTACGTAACAAATTCTCAAGAAAATATTAATTTAAAGTCAATTAACGTAATTTTGGGGGAGAGAAAACGTGTATCATCACTTTTCTCTCAAATATAGAAGGAGTTTTAATTATGGCAAATACAAATGTAGATGAAAAAAATCAAGAAGTAGCAAAACATACTGATCACTCTCAAACACCAGTATCTACTGTCGTTTCTTCAAACGAAAAACAACAAAATCAATCTAAAGAATCTGATACTAATAAAAAAGTAGTATATTCTACACAAAATTTAGACTTATGGTATGGAGATACTCATGCTTTACAAAATATCAATTTAGATATTTTAGAAAATAACGTAACAGCTATTATCGGACCATCAGGTTGTGGTAAATCAACTTACATTAAAACATTAAACCGCATGGTTGAATTAGTACCATCAGTAAAAACTGCAGGTAAAATTTTATACCGTGACCAAAATATCTTTGATGAAAATTATTCAAAAGAGAAATTAAGAACTAATGTAGGAATGGTATTCCAACAACCAAACCCATTCCCTAAATCAATTTATGATAATATTACTTATGGTCCTAAAACACACGGTATTAAAGATAAAAAAATTCTTGATGAAATTGTTGAAAAATCATTACGTGGCGCTGCAATTTGGGATGAGTTAAAAGATAGATTACATACAAATGCTTACGGTTTATCTGGTGGGCAACAACAACGTGTATGTATCGCAAGATGTTTAGCAATTGAACCTGATGTTATTCTTATGGACGAACCAACATCAGCACTTGACCCAATCTCAACTTTAAGAGTTGAAGAATTAGTTCAAGAATTAAAAGAAAATTATTCAATTATTATGGTTACACACAACATGCAACAAGCTGCGCGTGTATCTGACAAAACTGCATTCTTCCTTAATGGTTATGTAAATGAATACGACGACACTGATAAAATCTTCTCTAATCCTTCTGATAAACAAACAGAAGATTATATTTCAGGACGTTTCGGTTAATATTCAACATGACGATTATTAGACAAAAATACGAAGGTCAACTAGACGATTTAATAAAAGATATCCGTCGACTTGGTCTTCGTGTTTATTTTAATATTGAAAATGCATTAGTGTCGTTAAGTGAAGATGATAAAAATTTTGCAAGACAAGTTATTGACAAAGATAAAGAAATTAATGAGTTCGATTGTGAAATCAACGAAAAAGTAATTATGTTGATTACTAAACAGCAGCCAATTGCAACTGATTTAAGAATGATGATGTCAGCTTTAAAAATATCAACCGATTTTGAAAGAATGGGGGATAATGCTGCTAATATTGCTCATATTCGTTTAAGGGTGAAGATTACAGACCATTATGTTTTAACACGTTTAAAAACAATGGGAAAATTAGCTATGCTTATGCTTCAAGATTTAAATAATGCTGCTAAACATGAAGACATTACATTGATTAAAGAAGTAATTGAACGAGATCAAGATATCGATGATTTATATGTTAATATCGTTAATACAACCTATCTTATCGATAACGACCCATTTGTAGCTGGACAAGCGCATTTAGCTGCAAGAAATTTAGAACGTGTAGGAGATCACGTCAGTAATATTGCTGAAAGTGTATATTATTATTTTACTGGTGAACATTATGAAAAGTCTTCTCGTCAATAAGAGAAGTTTGAGAAAAGATATTCGAGTTTTTCAATTAATACATTTATTCTAAAATAACCCAAATTTAGATAAATAAATATAATTAACCCCGTTATTCGTGATGATTTGAATAACGGGGATTTTGTTTTTTAAATAGTGAGTATTGTTAACTCATATTAATTAAGCTTCTTGTTCAATTTGATCTGTAAGTGATTCGACTTCATTTACTAATTCAGATATATATTTAATTGTAGATTTTAATGGTGCATCCGTTGTGATATCAACGCCAGCGATTTTAGCAAGTTCTACTGGTGACTTACTGCCTCCAGCTTTAAGTGTGTCTAACCATGCATCAACGGCTGGTTGACCTTCTTGTCTAATTTTCTGAGACATCACTGTTCCAATTGTTAAACCAGCAGAATAAGTATATGAATACAATCCCATATAATAGTGAGGTTGGCGCATCCAAGTTAATTCTGTGCCATCAGTAAGTTCAACTGCATCTCCAAAGAATTGTTCATAAACTGTACGCATAATGTTATTCAATACTGTAGCAGTAAGAGATTCACCATTATCAACTTTACGATACACTTCACGTTGATATGCCGCTTCAAGCAAATGTGTCACCATATTATGATAATAAGTACGAGATAATATAGAACCTATTACCCAGCGTTTAAATTTAGGATTATCACTATTACTAAACAAGTAATTCGCCATAAGCATTTCATTCATGGTAGAAGGCGCTTCAACAAAATACATAGAAGCTTCAGAATCTAATAAATTTTGATGTTTTTGTGCTAATGTAAAGTGGCCTGCATGGCCTAATTCATGAGCCAATACAAATGTTTCGGCCATTTTACCAGTCCAAGAAATAAACACATAAGAATGAGTGAAATAAGGACTTGCACAATAGGCACCAGTATCTTTGCCTTTATTTTGAGCAAAATCAATCCAACGATCTTGGTAGGCGTTATCAATCATTTTAATATAATCTTCTCCTAAGACATTAAGCGCACCATGAATATATTTTTTAGATTCTTCAATAGAAATTTGAGGTTCATAACTAGGGTCTACTGAGATTTTCAAATCCTCAAAACGCATTTTATCTAAATCATGAATTCTTTGAAGTAACTTCGCATATTTTTGCATTACCGGTGCTAAATCACTCATTATGACATCAATTTGACGATCATACATTTCACGCGTTACTTCTTGATCATGTAATAGGTAATCAATCACTGAGTCATAACCTCTTAAATCTGCTTCAATTTTTTCTTGTTGAACATGCTGATTGTAAGTTGCCGCCGTAGTATGTTGATATTTTCGTAGGGCGTTACTGAAGTTTTGGAAACTTTTACGTCTGAATTCAGGATCTGGGTTATCTTCATATTCATTTTCAAAAGTTGCATAATCTAAAGGGTAATTCACGTTATTATGTTCAAACGATTCAAAAGCTATATCTAACATTTTAGTTGTGCCGTAAAGTTCATATGCACTTTGGAAAGTAGGGGACAAACTTGCCAACACTTCTTCTACTTCTGGAGATAATTGATAAGGCTTGTTACTCATTATTTTTTGTAAATAGTGAGGGACATTTAAGTCAGCTATAGCGCTTTCAATCTCACTATTAGATAACGCTGAAATTTCAGATTCTACAAACGATAATTGACTAGTAATTTTGCCGTAAGAAGTTGAAAGTTTAGCACTCAATGTTTGAGCTTCTTCATTTGAAGTATCCACGCTTAATCTTAATTCTGCATAATTGCCTAAACGATCTAATTGAATCAGTATCGTTTCATATTCATTTAATATCTCGTGAATATTAGCAGGGGAGATCTTATTTTTAAATTCTTTATTTAATTCTTTAGCATCATTAATCGTTTTTTCTAAAACTTCATAAAACTGCTGGTCATCTTTAAATAAATCTTTTAAATCCCATTTTTCTTCTTGAGTCACATCTTTTCTAAATGGTAAGCCTGTTGACATCTAATCACTCCTTGAAACTAGTTTTATAATTATTATACACAAGTTTATTTTCAATCTCATTATTAAGCCTTTAGGCCGAGTAAATCACTGTAATAACATTGTATAATTAACTAGAATAATAGTATTCATTATTTACGATATAAGGAGTTTTACATGACTATTTTTGATATGCCTAATTATTTATGGATTACTATAGTTGCTATGATTCTTTTAACTGTATTTTGTTCTTTAATTTTGAAAAAGTGGATCATATCAGCAGTTATTACTTTTATAGTGTTGGGAATCTTAGCAGTCTTTATACCTAATTTCTATGATATTTCATTCCAACCATTACTTGGATATGCTGCGTTCTTAGCAATTATTAGTTTAATTGTTAGTTTCTTATTATGGTATTTTACTAGAAATTGGAGACGAGAGCGTAAACAAAGAAAGTTAGAAAAAGAAATACAAAAGTATGAAAATGAGGAAAGAAAATATCCTCGTCGTTTTTAATTACTTTTTCTATGAAAATTGAAGAAAATAGAGAATAACCGTTGAAACATTTTGATATTTCAACGGTTTTTATTATATAAATTAGTTTCTTCAAATAGTTGATCAAGTGATTTACATATTGAATCTACGTTTGACTCTATAGATTTTAGTTTATGATTATTTTCAAAAATAGGGAGATTAACCGCCTTATTATTAACAAAATAACCCGACTCAGCATTGTTCAACATCGTAATATCATTATGGTCATTACCAAAGGCAATATACTCTGGGTTTGAGCCAAGTATATACTCAATAGCAGCAAATTTATTAATGTGTTGTGCAGTAATATCTATATTAAGTTCATTAGAATGATTAATTAGAGATAAATGGGGCACTTTCGTACTCAAATATGTTGCAATCTCTTCGAAATACTGCGTTGGTATATTTAGCAGTATAACTTTGATAGGCGAAGTAATTGCGGCTAAAGATAGTTTTTGTGCTAAATGTAACGGGTCTAGACGTTTGTAGATTTCATTAGCAACACTAATATTAGCAGCATAGTTCCATTTATCATCGACTATATAATTTAAATCATACTTTTTGATAACGTCTTTAATAATTTGAAAATCTGTATGAGATATAGTAGCTAAAGATCTAATTGTTTTATTTTCAGAAATAATGGAACCATTACCGCCAATTAATGACATACCATGAAAGGCTTTTGGTAAAACCGGAAGTAAATCGCGTATTGGTCTTGCCGATGCAAAAATAATTCTATGTCCTACGTTATGTAAACTAATCAATCTTTGAGTTATTTCTTTATCAATGTGCTGTCCATCAAAACAAATTGTGCCATCAATATCAAAAACCAGATTCATATGTAAAATAAACTCCTTTATATAGTAGATATACGTATAGATATTATCATAATATATATACGTAATTTACTAGAATTTAGCAAATGGATAATCTTCAAATAAAAATTGATAGTAAACTAAACTGTTAATTAAACTGAAATATAGTAAAAGGATAGGTCCCCTAAAGCTCAATACATAACTTCCTATAATATATATTATGTAAACTAAAATATTAATTGACTAATATTACTTATTTTATAGACGCTGTCAGGACGATTTCTGAGCATTTTTACGATGTCTTATGTACAGTTATCTTATTTATGTTCATGTCTTTTAAGTTAAAGTTTACCTTTCATTTTCAGTTTTAAGTTAGATTCGATTAACAACTCGTATTTGTACGCCTATATAAACATGGCAACTAAATTTAAACGCATTAAACATCGTTGTTATATAAAACTATATATGAAGCTGCTAAGTTAGCACTCCGTTTAAATATAATATGTATATATGATAATCGTTGCCTATGTAATGATATACGAAGGTTATATTAGAACTAAACATTAAGATTTTAAATTCTAATTGCTGATTTAGGCAAATTTTAATTCGGCTTTAAATCGTAATTTTTACGTTTTAATATAGATATACTCTTTCTTGGTTTCAAATGATCATTCCAACCAAAAATCAAAAGATTTTATATTATAATAT
>NZ_PPRD01000032.1 GCF_002902575.1 Staphylococcus croceilyticus
CCCCAGCACAAAGACTTTCGCATAGAAAGTCTACAAACAAAGCAAGCTGGGGAAGGAACTTAAGTGTTTACACACTTAAGTAAGTAGTTCTAATGATTAAAATCAAAGAACTACTTTACATGACTACAGACTTGAGCCTTTCCCGCAAGAAAGCGTCGCAACAAAAACGAGTGGATGTTCATCTAAGAATTTCTTTACAACCCAGCCCCCTAGGCAATCGTCTCAACTTAAGTGTAATATCAATCCATTTAAGAACTACTATAAAAACATAAAAAAAGAAGCTTACCTTTTGAGGTAAGCTTCCCTAAAGAATTGATATTATAAGAAACGTTTAGCTGCTACTGAAATTGGTGGAATTTCATCGAAGTCTAATTTCTTATCTTCAGTAATTGATCTGTAAGCCCATTTACCATAGTTAATCGCTTCTTCATTAACAATTTTACCTGGTAATGGTGCAGCATTAGGATCAACATGTACGTCAACGATAGTTGGTACATTTTCATTTAATGCAGCTTCTACAACTTCATCGATACGGTTAGGGTCTTTCAATACATAACCTTTACCGCCTGCAGCTTCAGCGAATTTAGCGTGATCCATATCAGAGAAATCAATCGCATATTCTAATTCACCAGCAGCTTGTTGTTCATATTTAATGAATGATAATTGTTTATTGTTCATAACAAAGATTGTCATTGGTAAGTCATATTGAACAGCAGTTGCAAAGTCTTGCATTACCATTTGGAAGGCACCGTCACCAGTGATTGAAATTGCTTGACGTTTAGGATAAGCAATTTTAGAAGCAATAGCACCTGGAAGACCACAGCCCATTGTACCTAACCATGAAGAAATAATGAATTTATTATTTACAGATAAGTTTAAGTAACGAGTTGACCAAACTGTTGAAGTACCAACATCAATTGAGAATACAGCATCGTCATCGCTATATTTACTAATTGATTTCATTAAGCGTTCTGGACGTATTGGTGAACTTTCGTTATTCATATCTTGTTCCATCCATTTATCCCAAACAGCTTTACGTTGTAAAGTTTTCTCTAAGAATGGACGATTTGGAACGTGTTTAATGCTTTCAGTTAATTGGTGGAAAGCAACTTTAGTGTCACCAACGATACCTACATTGATGTTGAAACGTTTACCAATTACATCTGGGTTAGTATCGATTTGGATTGCTTTGATATTTTTCTTAGGTAGGTAATCTACGTAAGGGTAGTTTGTACCTGCCATGATTAATAAGTCAGCATCTTGAATTGTTTGGTAAGATGTTTTAGTACCGATTTTACCTAAGTTACCAATGCTGTATGGGTGATCGTCAGGTAAAATAGTTTTAGCTGGTAATGTGTGAATTACTGGAATTTTTGCTGCTTCGATAAATTCACGTAATTCTTCTTTAGCATTTTGCGCACCTACACCGATAAGCATAACTGGTTTTTTACTTTTATCGATTAATTTAGTTGCTTTTTTGATGCTGCGGAATGTTGGTGATGGTGCTTTTGGTTTAATAGTATCTACTGAGCGATTAGTTGTATCTTTAATTTTTTGAGTTAATAAGTCATTAGGACAGATAACTACTGCAACACCGCGTTTTTCATAAGCAGTACGGATTGCGTCATTAACAACGTCAAATACGTTATCGCCTTTTTGAATTTGGTGATGGAATACTGCTACGTCATCAACCATTTTAGAAATATTTGTTTCTTGGAATGCTTTAGTACCTAATAATGTGCTGTTAGTTTGTCCAGCAATAATAAGTTGAGGTACACGGTCCATTTTAGCGTCATACATACCATTTAATAAGTGAACAACACCAGGACCACCGATACTTAATGCTACACCAATTTTCCCTGTAATTTTAGTGTATGAAGCAGCTGCTAAACTTGCTACTTCTTCGTGACGTACGTGATAGAATTTAAATGAATCTCTTACTGTACGTAAACTATCTACTACTGCGTCAACAGAGTCCCCTGGAATACCATAAAGATGATCAATTTTCCATGCTTCTAATGCTTTGACTAATGCTTCATTTGCTTTAATTTTCGCCATTTTTACAAATAGCTCCTTTCCTAACTTATACGAGTACTTATTTCATATTCCCATTAATAAAATAAAATAATCATGATTGGAATAAGTATTGAGCTAATAACAGCCGTCAATATCATTCCAATTGAACTAAATGCGCCAGATTCAATATCGTGTTCTAACGCTTTTGCCGTACCAAACGCGTGTGATGCGTTACCGTATGTTAAGCCTCTAGCGATTGATGTTTTGAAATTACCTACTTTCAATAACATTGATCCCATCATACTCCCTATTAGCCCTGTAGTAATGATAAATAATACGGTAATCGTATCTGTACCACCTAATTCATGTGATACTTCAATTCCTACAGCAGCTGTGATGGAACGAGGCAAGATTGTCACAATCGTTTCTTCTGAGTAGCCTAACAACTTTAACGAAGTAAACACTAACACAAAATTAAGTATGACTCCAGCCATTACGCTTGAAAATATAATACTCATATTCTCTATGATTTTATGTCGATTCTTATAAAGTGGATAAGCTAAACACACAACAGTTGCGTTTAATAAATGGTTAATCCATTTACCGCCAGCCATATAATCTTGATAGTTTTGATGTGTAGCGAGTAAAACGATAATCACACCAATAGAACCGATTAAGGCAGGGTTTAAAATTGGATTGTTATATTTAAGTTGTAATTTTTTTGCCAATAGATACATAACGACGGTTAACGATATCATGAGGATTGCTTTTATTATCATCTCAACTCATTACCTTTCTTGGCTTTAGGTTGTTTCACCATTTTTTCAGCAATATAACCGGAAACAAGGGCGACACAACTTGTACCTACTATGATTAATAAGAAGAAGATGATATAGCTCTTAGTTATATTAGAGAAGATATCCATAATACCGACAACCGATGGAATAAAGAAGAAGACCATCGTTGATAATAAAAATTCTGCACCTTCTGATATCCAGTTAATGCGAATGATTTTTAGTTCCAATAGGATATATAGCAAAATCATACCTACAATACTTCCAGCAAGTGGAATGTGTAAGAGTTCTTGCAACAAACTTCCTATATAACTAATGACTATAATAATGGCAATTTGAACAACAATTTGTGCAATTGTGAGCGCTTTTTTCAAGATGACTGAACCTCCACTAAAATATGTCGAAATTGTTACAGCTAAATTTAAGACTATATTCATAATTGTAATTTATGTTGAAAAACTAGAAAAATACTCATTTTGAATATTATCTATAGTTTTTTTCTATGTAACCGTTTTATTTCAAAGGAAGTCAGTTTTGCACGATATTGTTTTTTAATTTTCAAAAATAGAAAAAGCAGGACAACAAAATCCAATTTAATTGAAAAGATTTCATTCTCCCGCTTCCTCAGCGAAATTATTCAAATAATCAATCGTATTTCAATCGTTCACTCATAAATTCTATCCACTTCGAAGTGGCATGACTCAGTAATTTATCTTTCTTCCAAATCGCCCCAAGCTCCCAACTCATACTTGGATCTTCAATCTTAATACTTTTAATATTATCTTTTAACATACTAGCAATATGTTCTGGCAAAATACTTACACCTAGATGTGCTAATAATAAATACTCTATAAAATTCCATTGCGACACATTTGAGACTGTATTTGGTATGAAGCCTGAATTCTTTGCGGCTGCAATAATTTTATCGTTAAGATAGAAATCTTCATTAAACATGATGAAGTCTTCATTCTTCAAATCAGCCATCGTCACTGATTCTCGCGTAGCCAATTCATGTTCTTCGCTGACCACTAACCTTAAATCCTCACTATATAATGATAAATAGTCAAAGACATTCTCATTAATAGGAATCGTTGTAATACCAATATCGATTTGATCGTTAATCAAACGCGTTTCAATCGATTTACCGCCACTCTCATTCAAATTGTATGTCACGTTCGGATAGAGTTTGTGAAACTCGCCTAGAATATATATAAAGTGTTGCATGTCCATCACGGCAGACATACCAATATTAATATGACCTGTTTCAAGCCCAAGCAATCCATTGATTTCATATGGAATATTATCATATAATGCGATAATTTCTTCGCATTTTTTGTAGAATACTTTACCTGCATCAGTAAGCACTAAATAACGTTTTTGACGATCAAATAACGTCATTTTTAGTTCATTCTCTATATCCTTAATTGCTTTACTGATTGTCGGTTGGGCTATATATAAAGACTTAGAGGCATTTGTCATACCACCTTGATTTACAACTTCCATAAAGTATTTCATATGTTTGATATCCAAATGCTCACCTTCTTTGTTTTTACTTATATTGCTATTATACACAAATTTATTTTTAGTTTTTTGGAAAATTAAAATCCATTACGGTACGCACATATAAAATTTTAAATAAAAAAATATGATTTTGATAACACACATAAAAATATTGTATGTGTTATACAAAATCATACCTTTTCATACTGTAAAATATTCATTTAATTTAAAATAATATATTACATTCAATTTAAATTAAACTCACTAGTATTTTTATTTTGCAAATAATGTTATAATCGTAAAGGCTCAAATTGAATATTGAGGTGAGGCTTTGAGCTTTTACGAATTTATGCAAAATTTTGTTGGTGATGACACACCATTAGGTGAATTGGTAAATTGGATTAATCAAGATAACAATTTTCCTAGAGACGTGAAGAGCCAAATCGAAATATTGACATATTTTCGACATAATCCGTGTCCAGAAACCATACCGGTGACTATTGTTAAAAGAGCTTTGTCTGTTTTTAACCAATTCACAAATGTATGATTTCTAATAATGTAATTATACATTCATGGACGTATCATCTCAGAAGACGGGCGCCTTTCGAGGCGCTCGTTTTCTTTTTCCTTCTAAAGACATACCCCTTTTACTTTGCTAAAAATCACAAACTTGTAAAATTAGTTACAAAAACTATTGGAATATTTCATACATATTACATTTACTTGTATAATTGATTTCTTATATTGTATTAGACCTTTTTAACGAATATGATAAATACAGTTTTTAAGTATTTTATATTTTGGGGAGAACAAAATGAAAATTAAAAAATTATTATCACGTCTTTTATTGGCTACTGGACTCATGTTCGCTGGAACTTTCACATATCAAAATATTGAACACACGCACGTTTCTCACGCTGCATCATATAACTATTACAATAGAGGGCAATGTACTTGGTGGGCGTATCAACGTCGCGCACAATTAGGCAAACCTGTTTCAAATAGATGGGGCAATGCAAAGAACTGGTATTACAATGCACAACGTTCAGGTTATAGAACAGGCCACGTTCCTCGTCGCTACGCAGTAATGCAATCAACTGCAGGATATTATGGTCACGTTGCCGTTGTAGAACGCGTATATAGAAATGGAAGCATCTTAGTATCAGAATATAACTATAATGTACCTCTTGGATATGGCACACGTTACTTAAGCAGAAGTGCTGCACGCAGCTATAACTACATTTACTAAATTTAAAACTAATAAACTTATATATATAAATCCCTTAATGAGGTAAGTACTAATGGCTTACTTACTTCATTAAGGGATTTTCATTTATCTAAAAAAAGAGTAGGCTTCACATTCACGTGCTAAACCTACTCTCCTTTATTATTATTTTCTTAGTTCTTCTAAAATACGTTGTGCAGCAGCAGTATTGGCTTTAGGCTCTTGTTTCAAAGCGTCTGCTACTTTAGCAATTTCGTCACCTTGCGCACCTACAACAATCGCTAATGATTTATATTGTAAGCTCATATGACCTTTTTGAATACCTTCAGAAACTAAGGCTCTGCATGCTGAAAAGTTTTGTGCTAGTCCTACAGCAGCAACGACTTGTCCAAGTTCTTGTGCAGTTTCTACATTTAATAAGTCTAATGACGCCTTAGCGATTGGCAACACTTTCGTACCACCACCGACAATCGCTAAAGTCATAGGTACTTCAATGGTACCAACGAGACGGCCACGCACTTCATCATATTCCCATGTAGCGATGCCTCGGTATTGACCATCGCGACTCGCATACGCATGCGCGCTTGCTTCTGCGCCGCGTGTATCATTACCTGTCGCTAATACTACTGCATGAATACCATTCATGACACCTTTATTATGTGTCGCTGCACGATGAATATCTACTTGTGCAAGTACTGAGGCACGTTCCATACGTTTGGCTACTTCTTCACCTGAACGTTCTCCTCTATTTAAATCTTCGACTTTAATTTCACCTTGTACACGTACAACAGATGCTGTAGCATGGTTCGATAAAATACTCATTAACACGTCGCGGTTAGGGAACTCATTTTTCAAGTAAGCAGTAATCGCTTCTAAGATCGTGTTAAGCATATTTGCGCCCATTGCATCTTTCGTATCTACAAAGACCTTTAAAGATAGCAATTGTTGGTCAGGGAACGTATCAATTTCAATACGACGATAGCCACCCCCACGTTCAATGATAGATGGATAAGCTTCACCAGCTATTTGTTTAATTTGAGGCTCAAGATTTCTGATGTCTTGCGCTAACGACTCTGTGTCTTCAACGGCATCAAAGACGATTTGACCAATCATCAAGCGCTCACTCTTAACTGTTTTGAAACCGCCAGTATTGTTGACCAGTTTCGCACCATAGCTTGCTGCTGCAACAACTGAAGGTTCTTCAACCATCATTGGCACAACATATTCTTTATCATCAACAATGATTTTAGGTAATAAGCCTACTGGTAATGTACCTTGGCCAATCACATTCTCGATTAAACTATTAGCTACTTCTTCATTAATAAGTGGGTTGTTACGTAATACTTCATAATTATCGTCATTTAACCAACCATATTCGACTAACTGTTTCAACTTATCTTCACGTGATAAATGACGAAACGCTTTGTCTAAACTCTTCATTTTACTGTGCCCCTTTTTCAACCATTAAAGCGATACCTAAACCGCCACCGATACAAGCAGTCGCGATACCTGTTTGTTT
This sequence comes from Staphylococcus croceilyticus, assembly GCF_002902575.1. Taxonomy (GTDB): domain Bacteria; phylum Bacillota; class Bacilli; order Staphylococcales; family Staphylococcaceae; genus Staphylococcus; species Staphylococcus croceilyticus. The sequence continues at coordinate 7,055 of NZ_PPRD01000032.1, forward strand.
GTCTTCTTGTTCAAGCGCATTCACTAATGTTGTTACTAAACGCGCACCACTTGCGCCAATTGGATGACCTAAAGCAATCGCTCCACCATAGATATTCAATTTCTCGTCAGGAATGTGTAAATTATCTTTTACCGGAATACTTTGCGCTGCGAATGCTTCCGTCATTTCGACGATATCAACGTTGTCGATCTTGCTGCTTGTTTTTTCTAATAACTTTTCAACAGCATAGAATGGCGCATAGCCCATAAATTGTGGATCACAGCCGACTTCTGCGTAATCACCGATAATACCAAGAATATCGAAACCATGTTCTTTCGCATAAGAGTCTTCCATTAAGATTAACGCAGATGAGCCGTCATTAATGCTTGAAGCATTCCCGCCAGTCACGGTGCCATTCTCTTTGAAAATAGTCTTTAACGTCGCAAGTTTCTCAACACTTGTGTTTGGACGTACACCTTCATCTGATGTCATCTCTTCGCCTTCAGCATCTTTCATACTGATAATTTCGTTATCAAACTTACCTGCTTCTGTAGCTTTAGCTGCTTTAAGTTGTGAATTATTCGCAAATTCGTCTTGCATTTCACGAGTGATGTCATATTTCTCAGCGATGTTCTCAGCAGTCACGCCCATTGGTACATAATGGAAAGCATCTGTTAAACCATCATGCATAAAGCTTTCAACTGGTTCTTCGCCTTCTTTTAAAATCAGTTGTGGTGCATTTGTCATACTTTCTACACCACCTACTGCTACTACGTCCGCTTCGCCTAATTGAATCAATTGTTTACCTAGGATAATGGCTTTTAATCCTGAGCCACATACTTCATTGATTGTCATTGCTGGTGTTGCATCTGGAATACCTGATTTAATAGCGATTTGACGTGCTGGGTTCTGTCCGACACCACTTTGTAACACATTACCGAAGATGACTTGTTGTATTGTGCTAGGATCGATGTCAATGGCATCAATGGCACCTTTTAATGCAGTTGTACCTAGTTCCACTGCTGAATAGTTTCTCAATTTCCCTTTATATCTGCCAATTGGTGTTCTTTTGGCACTTACAATAGCGATTTTTTTCATTCTTTATCTCCTTGTATGTAGTTTCTATATAATTGTATTTTAGTTATTGATTTTGGTAAAATGATTACTAATATGATTGTTAATAATAGCAATGAAATAAACGTTTTATTCAATGTTCGTTCATGCATGTTTATTACATTTAATAGCATTAAACAACATTTTGTTATGCATTTCAACACCTTGAATGTAAACGCTTTCCAAAATTTTATAATTTTTTGACTATTTATATGATATTTCTATTATTAATATGATTAATACTACCATTTTGAAAGGAAGTAATGCCCGTGAGTATAGGTATCGATAAAATTAATTTTTACGTCCCTAAATACTATGTAGACATGGCTAAGCTTGCAGAAGCACGCCAAGTTGATCCAAATAAATTCTTAATAGGTATTGGACAAACCCAAATGGCTGTAAGTCCAGTATCACAAGATATCGTATCTATGGGAGCTAATGCTGCTAAAGATATTATAACAGAAGATGATAAAAAACATATCGGTATGGTTATCGTAGCTACTGAATCAGCAATTGATAATGCGAAAGCAGCTGCGGTTCAAATTCACAACTTATTAGATATTCAACCATTCGCACGTTGCTTCGAAATGAAAGAAGCATGTTACGCTGCGACACCAGCGATGCAACTTGCAAAAGATTATCTTGAGAAACGTCCTAACGAGAAAGTGTTAGTCATCGCAAGTGATACTGCACGTTATGGTATTCAATCTGGCGGTGAGCCAACTCAAGGTGCTGGTGCTGTCGCAATGATGATTTCGCATAATCCTAGCATTTTAGAATTAAACGATAATGCTGTGGCATACACTGAAGATGTGTATGATTTCTGGCGACCAACTGGCCATAAATATCCATTAGTCGCTGGTGCTTTATCTAAAGATGCATATATTAAATCTTTCCAAGAGAGTTGGAAAGAATATGCACGTCGTGAAGGTAAAACATTATCTGATTTTGAATCATTATGTTTTCATGTTCCATTCACTAAGATGGGTAAAAAAGCATTAGATTCAATTATTAATGATGCAGACGAAATGACACAAGAACGTTTAACTGCTGGTTACGAAGACGCTGTATACTATAACCGCTATGTAGGTAACATTTATACTGGTTCTTTATATTTAAGTTTAATTTCTTTACTTGAAAATAGAGACCTAAAAGCTGGGCAAACGATTGGTTTATTCAGTTATGGTTCTGGTTCAGTTGGCGAATTCTTTAGTGCTAAGTTGGTTGATGGCTTTGAACATCATTTAGATAAAAAAGGTCATAAAGCGTTATTGGATAATCGTGAAGAGGTTTCAGTGGAAACTTATGAAGCGTACTTTAACCGTTTTGATGAATTAGAGTTTGATCATGCTACTGAGAAATCTGAAGATGATAAGGATATCTTCTATTTAGAAAGTATTGAAGAGGATATTAGACAATATCATCGTCCTGAGTAGAGATAAAATAAACCTTTAAAAGAGTTCTAAAATAGAGTTTCACTCACTTAAGCTGCTAAGCTTTCCAGGGGTGCCGTCTCTAAAGCAGTTCTTAAATGGATTGATATTACACTTAAGTTGAGACGCTTGCCTAGGGGGCTGGGTCGAGCCACGGTCTCGACACTCATCCTGCTCCCTCAGGCGTCGCTCAACTACGTTTCATTATCCATTTTAGAACTACTTACCTAAGTGCTATAGCACTTAGGTTCATTAACAGCATTGCTCCCCTAGGAGTCTACGCAACTACGTTTCGTTATCTATCTTAGAACTACTTACGTAAGCGTTTGAACACTTACGTTCATCAATAACTCTTAATCCCTCAAGCGCCACACAACGTTATTCGTAGTTCATCTTAGAACTACCTGAGAACTATGACACTTATGTGTATAATGATTATGATTTTTCAATTATCATACATCATTATTTATAATTTATGTTTTAATTTATAATCAAAATAATATGTTAAATGGAAGTCGTGTGGGCACGACTTCTTTTTTATGGTTTTGTGGTATGGGCTGGTCTGTATAGGTTTGACATGTCGGCTTTTTCAATTTCTAATAATTTAATTTTGTTATCAATTGTGCCTCCATACCCTGTTAAACTTCCGTCTTTTCCTACGACGCGATGGCATGGGATGATAATTGAAATTGGGTTTTTACCTACTGCGCCCCCTACTGCTTGAGCTGACATTTTAGGTTTACCTAGTATTTTACCTACTTGTTTAGCAATATCTCCATATGTTTTAAACTCGCCATAATCAATGGTTTGTAAAACGTTCCAAACAAGTTGTTGAAATTCAGTTCCTTGAGGTTTCAAAAGAAAATCAATTGTAGGGTTATTTCCTAAGAAATAGTCGTCCAACCATTGCTTTACTTTTCCAAAAACAGCTAAATTCGAATCTGTCGGATATTCTAAATTTGAAGAATTGTATTTATACAATACGTGCGTAATTGCAGTACCATCACTAATAATTTCTAAATTCTGAACGGGTGATGTATATAGCATTGAATAAGGCATGGCTCTCACTCCTTTGTGGCTATTATGACGAAGTTTCAAATAAATGTACAACGGGAAACTTAATGGAGGATTTGTTGATGGCAGGTTTAAAAAAGATGACTAACATACATAATTAAAAAGGGAGCGCACCATATTATAGTGCACTCCCTTATCTATTATTTAGAAGTTATATAATTTATAACCCTTGTCTTTAGCATATTCTAAAGCTAAAATTTCTAAAACGTTAATAAATGCTGGTTCATCTTTAACGTTCACATATTGGAATTTTAATCCGTATTCTTCAGCAGTAATGTTTTTAACATCCTCTTCGCTTACACCTTTTTCTTGAGCTAAAGCTTTTTTAAATTTAGTAGTTCCAACACCAGATTTTAAATTATATTGACCTAACTTGTTAAATAAATCTTTAGTAATTGGTTGATATCCTGTAGAGAAACCACCAGTTTGTCCAACAAAGATTGGTGTTTTTTTATCAAAAATTACATATACACCGTATTTATCTTGAACTTTTTCACGGTCTTCTTTACTAAATGATAAGGCGTTACTTTTATCATATTTAAATAATTTTTTAAGTTGTTTTTTGTTATCTTCTTTAATTTGATCTAATCTTTTGCTACCTTTCATAATGCTTAATCCTCCCATATAGAGTATTTTTATAAAAAAACATCAATAATATTGAATAATTTTATAAAAATACTATATCACTAAAATTTTTTAAATAATTTTTCATATTTATAATGTTTATTTTAAATAATATACCCTTTTGGACATTATTAAAACCAACGTTTTCTTTTCATATTTTTATATAATTTTGATAAATAGAACATTTATATTTTATTCTAAATTCACAAAATATTCGTTAGCACTGGTTTATTTGTGTATAAATATAACTTATAATTATATATTATGTAATACTTTATACTTTTTTATATTGTGTACATGTTGGGGG
>NZ_PPRD01000033.1 GCF_002902575.1 Staphylococcus croceilyticus
CTGTTAGTCATCCTAACCAAATTTCTAATAATATAGTCTTTATTAATTAAACTATGTCATCTATATTTAATACTTACCCTAAAAATGAGTGGCTAATATGCTTCAAGATATCATTTAGAAACGTTTGAAAAAATATGTATAATGATCCAATACTCAAAGCGGTTGCTAATGATGCATCTAAAAGTCCACCCGTCTTAAAAGTAAAAGGGAATTTAATAGTTAAAGGAATAGGATAAAGCAATTTAACTCCTCTAGGTGTTAACATATCAAGTATAACATGAGATGCTATTGCACTGATAATCGAAACTAAATAGTATGGGGGAGTTTGTATTAGAATAAGTAAAAAGCCTATCATTCCCATAAATAATAAAGAATGCGTAAAGGTTCGATGTCCAAAGATGAGATTTACGAAAAAGCTCAATAGTTTAAATTGTCTCCCTATCTTACTTCTTGTATGACATATATCTGGAAATAGACTTGAAACTATTGCTAAGCATATAACTGTAACAGTTGAAAAAAGATCGGTTTGAAAATGTTCAGTTGTTAAAGCACCCACTAATAAACCAGCAGACATATGTGTTTTACCTGTCATGTATCTTCTCCTTTATTAACGATATTTTAACATAAACTCAACAAAAATACGAACATATTTTCGGGGTTAGGTTATAGTGTGACACAAATAATAAAAAGTATCACATATTACTTGAAAACGATTACAATTTGTTTTATTATAGAGCCATAACTTACATAAAGGATGTGTTCTTTAATGGCAATGACTGTTAAGAAAGATGATAATGAAGTTAGAATTCAATGGAGAGTAGCAGATATTAAAATCCCTACTAATGAAATTAAAAATATTTCTCAAGACCAAGACATTCATGCAGTGCCAGATTTAGAGTCTAAAGATATTTCTCGAATTGGTTCTACATTCGGTAAAACAAATCGAGTAATCATTGACACTGATGATCACGAATACATTATTTATACTCATAACGACCAAAAAGTTTATAACGAATTAACTAAATAACCTAAAATATAATTTATTTCTTTCGCAAAGTTATCAATTAATGGTATTTAAAGGCTGGGACAATTTATTTTGCCCCAGCCTTCGTTAGTATTATTATATTATTTATGTCCTAGCCTCTATTTCACTCCTTTTTTTATCGTTAAATTTTAAATTTTCAACATAAAAAGCTAGAATAAGAGAAAATGAAATGCTTAAGGAGGTTATCAACGTGTTTGTAGTTACAAATAGAATCACAGTTAAAAAAGGTTTCGCTGAAAAAATGGCACCCCGCTTCACTAAAGGTGGCAAAATCGAAGAGTTAAAAGGATTTCATAAAATTGAAGTGTGGCTAGTAGACGTTGATGAAGATAGTGAAGATATGTATGTGAACACTTGGTGGGAAACTGAGGAAGATTTTAAAGCATGGACACAAAGCGATGCATTTAAAGAAGCACATAAAAATAGAGGGCAATCGTCTTCTGAATCATCTCCAGTTATTAAAAGTGAAATTGTAAAAGCCAACGTCTTATCTACATTAAATTAAAAAATAAGCATTGAAGTTAGTCATTTGTTTGACCACTTAACTTCAATGCTTTTTTCTTAAAGTAATAAATGTGCCATAAGAGCTATAATTGGTAATGTAATCGCTGTTCGAATAAGGAAAATTGCGAATAGCTTACCTAAACTTACTGGGATTTTTGAGCCTAAAATAACGCCCCCTACTTCTGATAAATAAATCAGTTGAGAGATACTCAAAGCACCAATAACAAATCTTGTAATTTCACTGTGGGCATTTGCTATTAAAATTGAAGGTAAAAACATATCAGCAAACCCAATTAATAAAGTTTCAGAAGCTTTTGTAGCTTCTGGAATTTGTAGTAACTCTAAAATAGGAATAAAAGGCTTACCTACGATTTCAAACACAGGCGTATAATTAGCAATAATAGTAGCTAATGTCCCAATACTCATCACTACTGGTAAAATAACAAACCACATATCTATTACTGTCTTACATCCAGATGTCATAAATTCTTTAAAGCCTGGCGCTTTCAATCCAACTATTGTTGCTTCATCAAAACCATGTCTAAGTGCGCTTTTACCTTCAGGTAATTTTTCAAGACGCGTCTCTTCAGACACTTCTTTAGTAAACTCATCTGGTATTTTATTCAAAGGCCAAATTCTAGGCATAATCATAGCAGCAACAAAACAAGAGACGATTACTGTTAAATAAAATGCGAAGAATTTATGTTGTAATCCTACTGTTTCAGCAATGACAATGGCAAAAGTAATTGACACTACACTAAATGTCGTAGAAATAACGATAGACTCTCTTTTAGAATAGATACCACGTTCATATTGACGACTTGTAATAAGTACGCCAACTGTTCCATCTCCAATAAATGAAGCTAGGTTATCTACAGTAGAACGACCTGGTAACGTAAATAATGGTCTCATAATTGGTCTGAAAAGTGGTCCTAAAAATTCTAATAAACCATATTCCATTAGAAACGGTAAGAATAATGCTGCAAATAAGAAAACAGCAACTAATGTAGGTAATAAATCATTAAATACTAGGCCACCCGTATCTTCAGAATAAATGACTTTTGATCCTAGTTTAAGATACGTCATCCACGCTAAAAATACAGCTAGCACACGTAACGCTAACCACACTGGTCCTACTTTAAATGCACTTTCAATTAAACTTCCTGGTTTAACTTTATTTCTTAATATTAAAGAAAATAATATAGTTAATATTCCTGAAATAGTAATAATAAACAAAATAATAAGGGGCATTGCATTACCTAATAAATCCTTAAGCAAATGTGCTAAAAAGGCTACTGGTAAAGTTGTTTGCTTCTTACCATCCTGCACTGTAGGTACAGGAATTAAGAATAAGATAATCCCTATGAGGGACATTACTATAAATTTAGTTCTCCCTTTAACAATCTCTTGTTTTGAGTATCCCTTCAATTTTATACCTTCTTTCTCTCTATATAAAATGTTTGTATATTCATAATTTATGTAATAAATGCATATTTTCGCTGCATAAACTATATAAATATGTCTTTATTTGTATTTTTATAAACAATATGTTCTATACTATATCTCATTTTCAAAAAGCGCGCAATACAAAAAAGCTAATTCCTCTAAAATATAAAAGGAATTAGCTTTATGAATGAAGATATTAAATTCTTCTAAGTAAAAATAAGAAATACGGTACACCTATAATAGCGATAATAACGCCTACAGGAATATCTAATGGCGGATGGATACCTCTTGCTAATCCATCACTAACTAAAATAAGTACTGCACCTATTAAACCAGACATGATAACAACATGGAAATAGCGTTGTCCTACGAGCGATCTAGCAATATGCGGGGAAATAAGTCCTAAGAAACTAATGCCCCCGACTACTGATATAGATGCCCCTGCTAACATGACTGACAAAATAAGTAAAATCATCTTAAGATGTTGAACTTTAGCACCCAATGCTACTGCAATATTATCTCCTAAATTTAAAATATCTAATTGATAACTTAATCCTAGTACTAAGGGCAATGTAATAACAATCCAAGGAATAATAGAATAAAAGTTCTCAATTGTATGACCGTATAAGCTACCAGTTAACCAAATTAATGCATTATTAGCATCCATAGGATTACGGATTAATAAAAATTGTACTACTGCTGTACAAATAGCACCTATGGCTAAACCAATCAGTGCAAGTGTAGAACCTTTGATATTAAATTTTGAAATTAAAAATGACAAAATTAAACTGATGACTAATGCACCAATAAATGAGCCTATTGGTAACACAATGAGTGGCGCAGTTGGGAATACCATAATAACAATAATGGCAGCTAAACTTGCACCTTTAGTAATGCCAATCACATCTGGTGAGGCTAGTGGGTTTCTTACTACACCTTGAATTACGGCCCCAGAAATGGCTAAACTGCTACCTACTACTAGACCTAATAATGTTCTTGGTATGCGGTATTCATTTAGAATAAAGTCATCAAGCGTGAATACACCTTTTAATGCTTTCATTGGGTTATACATAGTAGAACCAACGCATAAACTTATAAAAATACTAATAATTAAACAAATGATAACAATGGCGTAACGAATAGATAAATTTCGTTTTGTCATATTCGTTTCACCCCTCTAAGTGTAATTAATAAGAAATAAATAGCCCCTACAAATGACGTTACAATACCTACTGGTGATTCATATGGGAATGTAATGAGGCGACTAAGCACATCAGATAAAAGTAATAAATCTGCACCTACTAAGAAAGTTAGTGGCACCATAATAAAGTAATCTTTGCTTACGTAACGTTTAACTATATGAGGGACAATTAAACCAACAAAACCAATTGGCCCTGCTATTGAAACTGAAGCGCCAGCTAACACAATAACAAGAAGTCCAATGATGATACGAATAAGTTGAGTCTTTTGTCCTAAACCTTTAGCAATATCGTCCCCTAATTCCATAATTGTTAATTGGCGTCCCATTAATAATGTAATAATGAATGCTATAAGGAGCCATGACATAATTGATAGTACTGATGTCCATTTTAAACCATTTAATGAACCAACTAACCAGAACATTACAGTTGTATTCGAATCTTCGTTTAAAATAATAATTCCTTGCGTTAAGCTACTGAAAAATAAGTGAATGGCCATACCTGCTAATGCTAATTTAACTGGCGTAATTTTTTTAGTTGAACCGGATAATAAATATACTGTTAGCCCACCAATAAATGAGCCTATAAAAGCAAGTAAAGTTGCATATTTTCCTAGAGATGGAATTAAAATAGTTACTAAAACAATAACGAAAGAAGCACCTGAGTTGACACCAAATATTTGAGGAGAAGCCAACGGATTTCTAGTAATAGCTTGCATTAATAAACCTGCAAGCGCAAGTGCACCACCTATAATTAAGCCACCAATCATTCTTGGCACTCTTACATTATGAATAAGGAATGTTTGTTTGTTGTCTACTGAAGTAAAAAAATAGTCATAAATATCTTTTGCATGAATGTCTGAAGAACCAATCGCTAAATTAAAGTAAGCAAAAATAAAAAGAAAGCACACACTCACAATAAACGTGAGTGTAGTGCGTTTCTTAGTTGCTCTTTCATTAGCGGATTGACTATCAGTTGATCTCATAGTCATTGTTCATCCACCTTATTTCTCTTTATCTTTTTTAGAAATTTCAACAAGTTCTTTAGCCATCTCTTCAGAAGATATTAAACCACGTGCACGTGCCCAAGTGTCACGATTTACAATGCTTACACGATTATGTTTAACTGCATCTAAAGTATCCCAAACTGGATCTTTTTTCATTTCTTGATAAGATGGTTCTTTTGGACTTGCACCGTCAGTCATAATAAACATACGTTCTGGATTCACGTCTTTTAATGTTTCAGCATTTAACTGTAAGTAAGGTCCTTGTAAATATTTACTTAAACCTTTCGTTACATCTTTAGTTAATGCTTCTTTAAAGCCAAGTTCAGTTAAAAATTGACCAACATAAGATTCACTTGGGTGAGCAAGTAATCCTGATTTTGAAGCTACAGCTGGTAAGACTTTTTCATTTTTATCGAATTGAATTTCATCTTTATATTTAGCTAATTTTTTCTTATGTTCATCTAAGCGTTTTTTACCTTCATCTTCTTTATTTAAAGCTTTAGCTACAGTTTTGAAGGCATCGATATTTTCTTTATAGTCTCCATCGAAACTTTTTAGCTCAATAGTTGGAGCAATTTTACTTAGCTCTTTGTAAATACCTTTATGTCTATTACTATCTGCAATAATTAAGTCTGGTTTTAACTTGCTGATCTCTTCTAAGTTTGGTTGTTTACGCGTACCTACAGATGTATAGTTACCAATTTTATCTTTTAAAGGTTTGATAATACGATTTGGTTTATTATCATCAGCAACCCCTACAGGTTTTACATCTAAAGCTGCTAATGCGTCTACAAATGAGAATTCTAAAGCTACAACTCTTTTAGCATCTTTAGGAACTTTTGTTGTACCTAACTCATGCTTAATTTCAATCGAATCTTTCGATGATGAGGATTTGTTATCGGAATCCTTAGAACCGTTATTACTTACATTACCACATGCAGTAACAAGAACCAATGTAAATAATAATGCGACTATTCCAGCGACCTTGAAGCCTTTCATTACTCCCACTCCTTAATATGTATAGGTTTACATTAACTAGTTTATTGATAACGATTATCAATGTCAATATTATTTAGAAGGTTTTTTAATTTTTTTATATAAATCTTTTGTATTTTATCTTTTAAAAGCGTTAAATAATATTATGGATAAATTCAAAAAAGCCATTATTCAGCATTTAAATCTGACTAATGACTAAATGAATTAATCATGAAAATATTTCAAAATTGATATATTGTATAAATTACTTTTAATAAATAGCTAAAGAGGCACTGTCTATTTGCTCAATCAAAGACTGGATGTGTTGATCTTTCACATATGATTTAGATATCTTTTGATGGTACATAATTTGAGATAATGCTTCATATTCAAGACTAAAGGAAATCATATCTCCAACTTGATAAAAATCTTGGTTTCCTAAATCAATCATTAAATGATCACTTGTAGCTCCGATAATTTTAACTTTATCATTAAGTGGAATGATTTTATTAATGACTGTATCAATATAGCCTATATCCAATATAGCTTGTAAATAACATTGACTGCCCTCTAATAAACGAGGTTTAATTTCTATTATTTCCGCTTCAAGCGTAATTGCATCTTGAAATAGTCGTGGAATAGGTTGATATGTCGTTGTATCTACGCCTCTAAATAATGCCTCTCCTATTCGCAACTCATTAATACGACCTAAATCATTGTACATTAATTGAGGTAGCATACTTGAATTACCACCGGATATAATTTTCAATCGGAATCCTAATTCATTCTCAATTGCTTGTACAAATTGATTAATCGCAAAAATATCATCTTCTGTAGGTGCTAAAGATTTAAAACACATAAAGTTAAAGGCGATTCCTACAAATTGGATATGTTTCATTTCAATTATTTCTTTTATATAATCAAGCATATCGTAAGTTAAGACGCCTTCTCGACCATCTTTCCAATCTATCATTAACACAATTTGATGTTTTTTATTAAGTTTACCGGCAATATCATTAATCTCACGAATGGCTTGAATTTCAGTTTGAATACTCATTTTCACATTTTCAACTAATTCTAAATATCGTTTTTTAGGTGTCGGTCTTAATAATAAATAACTACATTTATCGTGAAACTCCGTATTTATATTCTCTAATCTTGATTCCGCAAAATGATTAAATCCTAAATCAATCAACGTTTCTAAGATTTTCTTATCACCAGCAACGCACTTTACGACTGGCGTAAAATGTATGTCTTGCTCGGCTAATAAACTATGTAAGACTTCAGCGTTATATGCAATTTTAGATAAATTAATTGAGATATTTGCCACTTAATTCACCTCTTTTTTTATCGGGTTATCAAGTTCTATATTAAGATATTTTTTAACTTTATTTTCCATTCGCATACGAAGCAATGCTTTAACCGTAATCGTCGGTCCAAATAAGATTTGTCGTAATGTTTCAGCATGTGGCTTATCATCACTTATCGCACACTCAATCTCTTCTTGCACAATATTAAATAATTCCACTTCGCTTACGCTGTCCTTTTTTGAAAAGTGATGGATTAATTCCGCAAGCTGATTTTGTACTACAGCATGTTGAAATTTCGCAACGACTTCATTGACAGATGACGCTATCAAGCTAGTATTCGTCACATTAATATCTTTCAATTTCAAAGATAACGTGTCTAAATCAATACGAGAACCTCCTAAATCACGAACTACAAAGTTCATTTGAAATTGAGGTCCTAGATTTACAATCGTATTTTGCATATGGGCTTCTAAAGCAATTCCATAATCTTGTATTAAAGCAATTAATGGCGTGACTAATTGACGACAATATGTACGCATAAATTGAGAAATATTATGTTTATTTACTTCACTACTTACCCACTCAATATAGCTATCCACGGTAATATTCCCATCAACAGGATTTGGATTTACTAATGCTCCTGTGACAATTGTTGCACCATTATTTGCAATATATGGTTTCTCTCGAATAATACATGCTAGTTGGCGTGCGCGATCATCTTCGGTATTTGCATATATACCAAAAGGTTCAAGCGCTACTTTGAGTTGTGGATATTGATTAAGCGTGTCTTGTAAGGCCAAACTCAAATTTGGACCATCGACTGTTGTTACACTTGATACTGTTCTTATAGCACTCGTTGCTTGTACATTGACTGGTAATTTTATGTGATATGGCTTATTGATTAATGACATCGTGCGGAATGATAATGTTGCTTTCGATTCTATATCAAATGGCGTAGCAATCAATATCTTCTCGTTAATCCACTGTTCAAATTGATGATAAATTGTATGTTGATATTGCCATGGATGAACAAATATAACTTGGTAATTATCCAACGAAAGGTGGAATGTTTGAATAAATTTTCTTAATTTTGCATGATATTCTGGAATGACTTCTTCCAATACAAATGAGCTATTACCATCTATAGTAGTTACTCGGGCATAATCTTTATGCAATAACATGATTTTCAGTGGAATGATTTTTTCAAATTCAGGTGAATATTGCTTAACTTCCTCCATTGTTAAAGGCAATTTCGTCTTAGTCAACGGATGCGTAGGATGCCCTTCAATAACTAAACTTTCGGAATACATTAAATCATTAAAGTCATTCGAATCACTTAAATGTTGTAACCAAGCAAAGAAATTAATAGTGGTCGGCATACGAGAGAATTTCAAACTATCTTGTATATGATTTTGACGATTCGTGAAATGTTTATACACTTCTATAAAGCTATCTCTACTATGTAATAATTCTGCACGTAATCGCTCACTTATCTCAATTTCAAAATGTTTTTCTAAAATACTTAATAAGTCCTCTAATGAAGTTAATTCTATTTCATTTTTTCCACAACTATAAGTTATTGGCCCTTCGAAATTATAGCGAACCATTTTACTTAAATATTTAAAATGAATTGTAAGTACGCATCCATAAAGCTGTATTTCAAGCTGGTTATCTTGAGTTGTAATTCTTGTTGAGGATGACCATATCTTTTCTTTAACTAATGCATTTAAGACACGGTATTGTAAATTTCTATCTGCTAATTGCCAATCACTTTGCATTGTTTGACTCCTCCACTTTAGTTGTTCTTTGCATTAAATGAACGATTAAGGCTACAACGGTCGTAAATAAGCCCATTACGATAAAAGTAGTTAAGACACCGATCCAATCTGATAAAGCTGTCATTAATAGACTACCCAAAGGAATCATGCCTCTATCCATCATGACGATGCTTAATATTTTCCCACGATTTTTAGGAGACACTTGCTCTTGAAAATAAATGCGATTGGACGTACGTGCCCATTGGCTAAATAATCCTACAAGCGCCATGCTAGTAAACATTATTACTACATTCTGTATGACTACACCTAATAATGCCAAACCAAATAAACATGAACTTAAATAATACATGCTTACAGTATTTATCTTTTTCAAAATAATGGGTAATAAAAGTGTAGCAATCATACCACCTATGGCACAAAAAGTCATGGATATACCGAATATTTCAGATTTGCCAGGAAATATTCGATGAACGAGTACGGGTACTAAAGTCGTATAAGAAAATCCAGTTGCCATTATAATTAGCGAAGTAATAAAAATTCTAGATGCTTGGGCATTTCTCTTAAAATATTCCCATACGAATTTTAGAGAATATTCTTTAGTCTTACTGACATCGCTATGAACTCGTTCAAAATGAAGCGGTATACAAAATAACGCAGCGACTAAATAACAAATCGCTTGTGTTAAAAAGGTTGCTGGTGCATGATACGCAGCAAGAATAATCCCCGCGATTGCTGGACCTATTGAGCGACAAATATTAATAATAAACGAATGATATGAAACAGCTTGGCTCGTATTCAATCTTTCAGATAAATCAGGTAACAATGCTTGTCTTACTGGCGTTTCTACCGCATTTAGCATGCCACGTAAGGTCGCATAAATTAATATCACTATAATTGAAATATTGGACATAGTAAAGGTACAAACACATAAAAGTGCAGTGACTAAAAAAGAAGATGTTATTGTAATTCGTAGCAATAGTCCCCTGTCATATTTATCAGCAATTGTACCCGCCCATACACTTAGTATCAAAATTGGTACGAGTCGGCAAAAATTAACTAAACCTAAATAAACTGCGTTATGATAACTAGTAAGTACATACCAGTTTAAACCAATTTGTCCTATCCAATTTCCAAGAAATAATAAAAAGGAACTGGAAAAGAAAAATTTTGCCACAGTGTTTCACCTACTCCTTTACAATTGATAATGAATATCATTATCGATATTATGGATTATACAAATCATTTTGATTTTTGTAAAATAATTTTGAGGTGTTTTATGACTAACATAATTAATATCAATAACTTTAATATTCAATTAACTGAGGAAGAACAAGATGCCTACGCATTCTTAAAACAAAACTATCCTCAATTATTAGGTGATTTTGAAGATAACCTGTTGGCAAGTCGAGATAAAATTTCACAACGTTTAATTATTTCTTTATATCGTGAGAATTTAGTGAACAGCAAAGACAATAGTTTAATAGCATCGGCTAATAAATTCGATCGTTTACCAATTGATAAAGACGAAGACGTATTGTGTGTTCATTTTTCAAAAGCGGAAAAATA
Organism: Staphylococcus croceilyticus; assembly: GCF_002902575.1. Lineage (GTDB taxonomy): Bacteria > Bacillota > Bacilli > Staphylococcales > Staphylococcaceae > Staphylococcus > Staphylococcus croceilyticus. The sequence continues at coordinate 10,830 of NZ_PPRD01000033.1, forward strand.
CGTATATGGCAAAGTTGAAGGTCGACATGCCTTTGGTCGAGTAGACATAGTAGGACCATTCTATGTATCTGACGAGGAACAGAGCAATTTTAAGAGAATGATGCATCCGCTTGAAGTTCTAGATTACATCTTAATTGAGGACCCATCGCTTGATAATGAGGCAAGTGAACAGTTTAAAAATGATCTAGATAATAGTGGGGCGAATATGGCGCTTGCATTAGCTTATCAAGCGTATCACATGCGTGACATAGATAAGCCTCTTCTAGATATCATTACTACTCACGAAGACAGTTACTTGCGTTCAGAACAAGCTGTCATTGAAGGTCATCCGCTTCATCCTGGCGCAAAATTACGTAAAGGATTAAGCGCTCAAGAAAATGTTTATTACAGTTCTGAATATGGAAAAGAGATTGATTTACAATGTGTCTTAATTCATGAAAGTATCGCTAATGCTCAAGCGTTATCCCATAACTATAATGAGGAAATTAAATCTGTCTTTCCTGAGCTATACGCTCAAATTTCTAGAGAACTAGATCAAGCTGTAAATTTATCACACTATCATTTAATGATTGTGCATCCTTGGCAGCATGACTATATTTTAAAGGACCAATATCAGGCAGAACTTGAACAACAACTCATCATTCCTCTAAATATAAGTTTGCCATATTACGCTGGCTTATCATTTAGAACATTAATGCCTAAGTATCCAAAGCACTTACCTCATATTAAACTATCGACCAATGTACATATTACTGGGGAAATCAGAACGCTATCCGAACAAACAACGCATAATGGTCCTTTAGTGACAAAGATATTAAATGATATTTTAGATAAAGATAGTGTGTTTCATGATTATCGCATAGAAATATTAGATGAGTTAGCAGGAATACATTTTTATAATGAAAATGATAGTGAGGATATCCAAACTGATCGTAGTGAACAATTAGGCACCCTTTTCAGAGAAAATATTTATCAACTAATTGCTAAAGACAGTATTCCTGTGATTCCATCAAGTTTAGTAGCGAATTATAAATATAATGAAGAAACCCCGATTGTGAGTCTGATTAAATTATTCCAACAGAATGAAGGATTAGAACGTTTTGAAGAAGCGGCTCAATTGTGGTTGCGTGACTATGCGACACAATTATTAGGCATCGTACTTCCATTATATATTAAATATGGAATAGCACTTGAAGCGCACTTACAGAATTCAATTGCCACATTTAATCAAGATGGTAGTTTAAATACGATATATATTCGTGATTTTGAAGGCTTACGTATTGATGAAGCTCAGCTTAATGCAAGCGACTATGCTACAGATGATTTTCATGAAAAATCTAGAATTCTTACTGATTCTAAAACTTCAGTCTTTAATAAAGCATTCTATTCTACCGTGCAAAATCATTTAGGTGAACTTGTATTAACCGTAGCTAAAACAATAGAAGATTCATCGTTTGAGGAGAATACGTGGTGTCAAATTAGCGATATTGTTCAGCAAATACTGGCAAATTTAAATGATGTTGAAGAGGAACGTTTACACACGATAACCTCTACTTTATTTGCTGAGACGATTGATTATAAATGTGTGACAACGATGCGTTTAGAAGACGAAGCACATCATTATACTTATATTAAAGTCGACAATCCATTACACCATTAAGTAAATAAGAACAGGAACGAAGACAGCTTCGCTCCTGTTTTTTATATCCATAAAAAAACCTTAAGACGAGAAACGTCTTAAGGTTTAAAGGTTATTACTTATTATTGTAAACCTGATCTTTCAGAGTTGTTGTTATTGTTGTTGTCTCTGTTTTTGTCGTTTTTTTGAGCCCATTCTTTTTTAGTCATTACGTCGTCAACTTGCATGTTAACTTCAACAACATCTAAACCAGTAATATATTTAACTTGTTCTTTAACTAAGTCAGTTACTTTACGGAAGATTTTTGGAGCTGATTCGCCGTATTCTAAGATTACTTTTAAGTCTACAGCTGCTTGTTTTTCGCCAACTTCAACAGAAACACCTTGAGTTACGTTATTACCGCTTGAGAAAGCGTTAGTGAAATTATCAGTGAAACCGCCTTTCATATCTAAGATTCCTCTTACTTCGCGAGCTGCGATACCAGCGATTTTTTCAATAACTTCATCAGAGAAAGTTAATTTGTTTTCGAAACGTTGATCGTTACGTTCTTCTCTACGTTCTTGAGCTTCTCTTTGACGCTCTTCTCTTTCTTGTTCGTTAACTCCAGTTTGGTTATTGTATGCTTGTTTAGCTTTATTGTTATCTACTGCCATGATAAACATTCTCCTTTTTCATAAGAAATTTTTTATTAATTTAAAACTTTGTTTTTAATTTATATGAATTCTTAACTAGATAAGTCTAACTCCATCTATTTAAGAAGTTCATGAAATCTTGTGTACGGTCTTTAATATACCCAACGCCGATTCCGATTAAACATAATACAATGATTAAAATTGTTTTCCAGAATCCTAAAGTTAGGAATAAAATTGCTATAATTAAAAATGCAAAGAAACCGATGATACGCCATTTATAAGCTTTAATGAAGTCAATCACTTGTTGACCAGCATCTTGCCCATTTTGATTATTATTATCAGCCATGTTATCCCTCCCTTATAGTACGCGTTGTCCTGCAGATTTTTGATCTCTGACATTAACTTCTAATTTTCTTACTGGCATTTCAGTGAAATGCTCAACATTATGTTTAATGTCAGCTCTAATGCTTTCAGTTAAAGACTTAACTTGTACACTATTTGGTACTAAGAAGTCTGCTTTAATATCGATATAAGAATTATTTTTCTTATTATAAAGCTTAGTAACTACATTAGGTTGTCTTACATCTTCATATTTAGCTAATGTATCGTATGCAGTTTTTTCTACTGCTTTACGTGACACGTAAATATGTCCATCATTGAAATCTTTATATAGACCTGGTTTTCTATACGTTGGTTTGAAAATGCTGAGTACCAATATTAAACCGATCAATATAAGTAGAGCAGCTAAACCAATTAATAGTGGTTGGAACCAATTGAATTGTAAGAAATAGTGTTGGTATTGAGAAATACGACTATCTTTTATGTACATAAACAATAGGAATCCAACAATAGCAACTATTAATAGGCCGAGGATAAAATTCTTTAATCTTTTCACCTCGTCATGCACCTCCTTAGTTATTGTTGAATTATTTAATTATAGATATTAAGTACCCTTTAAATATTTTTTAAAACACTAAATTTAAATTATTTTATTCTTTTTTTAAAAATTCATTAAAGTTTACTGTCTAAAATCAATATTCCCAAATTAAGCACAATAAAAACATAAAATTTATAATTATTTTTTATTTATTTTTTCTTCAGAACCTTTATATTGTAGAAATGTTTGTTTTGAATGTCTTGGATGATCATTCGCTAAAGATTTAAAGAGTGACCAAATCATAAATATTATGACAATTGAAAACGGTAATGCAGCAATGATAAGTAAATTCTGAATGGCTTGTGTACCGCCTGTATAAATCATAATCATCGCAAATAAAGCGAGTATAATACCCCAACTTACTTTTACAAAAGAAGCAGGATTAATATCACCTTTACAACTTAGCATGCCTAGTACATAAGTAGCTGAATCAGCTGAAGTGACAAAGAATATCATGATAACTATTAAGGTAACGATACTCAAAATAAATCCTAGCGGGTAATGTTCTAATGTCGCAAATGTTGCTGTTTCTGTCGCTTCTTTCGCTATATTCGCAATTCCTTTGTCTTGCAGATAAACAGCTGATGCACCAAATACTGCAAAGAAGAAGAAACATACAAGTGCTGGGACGAATAATACACCTAATATAAATTCTTTAATGGTACGACCTCTAGACACACGAGCGATAAAAATACCGACGAATGGTGCCCATGAAACCCACCATGCCCAATAGAAGATTGTCCAATTTTGTAGCCACTTAAATTTCTCTCCCCCATTCATAGGGATACGTAAACTCATATTAAAGAAATTAAAGATATAGTTACCTAATCCGTTAGTAAAGGTATTTAAAATATGTAAAGTCGGTCCTACAATAAATAAACCTATTAAGACAATAAATGCTAATAACATATTAATGTTACTTAATGTTTTGATTCCTTTATCAATACCAGACCAAGCAGACCATGTAAATAAAGCAGTAGCTATAATAATTAAGACGACTTGAGTGCCAAAGTTATTCGGTAAACCAAATAAGAAGTTTAATCCTTCGTTAATTTGAAGTGCACCGAAACCTAGTGTAGCCGCTACGCCTGTAACTGTTGCTATAACAGCAAGTACATCTATTGCGCCTCCAATTGGCCCTTTCATTCGCTTCTCCCCAAAGATAGGGACTAACGTTGCACTCACTAATCCAGGATATCCTTTATGGAAACTAAAATAAGCGAAGACTAAAGCAACAATGCCATATACTGCCCATGCATGCACGCCCCAATGGAAGAATGCAAATTGAAATGCATCATTAATAGCAGCTTGAGTGCCTGCTTTATGTATAGGTGTCAATGTAAATGCATGACTAATAGGTTCTGCCGTCGTCCAGAAGACTAAGCCTATTCCCATTCCTGCACTAAACAACATCGCAAACCATGACGGTAAAGAGAATTCTGGATCTTCTCCTTCTTCACCGAGCGTAATTGATGCATATCTTGAAAATAATAGATATACACATATAAAGAAAATCATTAAAACTAGTAATAAGTAGTACCATGAAAAGTTGACGGCTATAAATGACGTTATATTCTGCGTTACCGTTTCTAACTGTTTCGGTAATAAAGCACCATATAAGACAAACAATGTACAAATGACTAATGCCGTCCAAAATACAATACTAATGGATTTATTTTTCATCCATAAACTCCTTTCTCTGAGTTGTTATTTAAATTTTTGTTGCCATTTCCCAATAATAAATGACGTTTATTACTATTGCCTAATTGCATAATAATAAACGCCATATTTAAGATTATTCTATATTGAATGTCAATTCATTTTACTCTTCTACATTAATGACTAATTTTCCAATCATTGTGCTAGATTCTAATGTTTGATGAGCATTATATAAGTTCTCTACTGTGAGTCCTGAAATGGTGTCAGTTGTTGTTGGTTGGTACGTACCTTGTTCTACCTTTTCAGCAATATCTTTCAAATACGCATGTTGTTGAATCATATCTTCGGTTTGATGCACAGGTCTTGCAAACATAAATTCATGCGTAAAACTGATATTCTTCGCTTTCAATGCATTTAAATCTTGTTTCTCTTTAAAAGCAACGATTGTAGCAATGTGACCAAGCGGTTTCACGACCTCAATCATCGTGTCATAATACATATCTGTATTGAAAGTGCAAAATACATAATCTACCGCTTCAATATCATGTTGCTTTAGTTGCGTTGCTAAATCATGTTTATGATTCAACACAATGTCAGCGCCCATCTTCTTACTCCACGCTACAGTTTCGTCACGTGAGGCAGTAGTGATGACTTGTAAACCATACGCTTTCGCAATTTGCGTCGCAATACTTCCAACACCACCAGCGCCATTAATAATTAATAGTGATTTCCCTTCATTCTCTTTAGCATTTGTTGAAATGCCGAATGCATCGAATAATGTTTCCGAAGCGGTAAGTCCAGTTAATGGTAAACTCGCCGCTTGTTCTGCCGATAAATTACTTGGTGCTTTCGCCACGATGCGTTCATCAACAACTTGATAAGTCGCATTAGAGCCACGTCGATTAGGTGTGCCTGCATAGAATACGCGATCTCCTACCTCAAATAATTCCACTTCAGAACCGACCGCTTCAACTGTTCCTACTGCGTCGAAGCCCAACACTCTTGGCGCCTCCTCAACAGAAGTAATACGCTGTTTGGTATCTACCGGGTTCACACTGATACTTTGAATTTTTACAAGTATGTCGCGCTCTCTCGGTTGAGGCGTTTCAAGTTCATATTCTTTAAATAAATTGCCTTCTTCTAATTTAAAGGGTTGTTCAAATCCAATTGCTTTCATTACTTCTTAACCACCTTTTAATCAATCTACAGTTGCTTTTTGAAAAGGGAAACCAAATTACTCAGCGTCTGAAACTTTGACCACTTGCTTACCAAAATTATCTCCAGTAAACAAGTTACGAAAGGCTTGCGGTAATTTATCGAATCCTTCTTCAATAGATACTTTAGTTTTAATTTTACCTTCTTGAATCCACTGTGCAAGTTCTTTACCAGCATGTTCAAAATCATCAACAAATTCTGCTACTAAGAATCCTCGCATCATCGCTTGTTTTTTAATTAACGTACTTTGAATACGTGGACCTTGGTCATCTTCAGGATGATTATAATTAGAAATTGCACCACATACTGGTATACGCGCATGACGATTAAGATGTTTAAATACTTCATCGCCAATTTCTCCACCTACATTTTCATAATAAACATCAACACCATTAGGCACTGCATTAGCTAATGCTTTATCGAAATCGTCTTTCTTGTAATCTACACCAGCATCAAAGCCAAGTTCTTCCGTAAGATAATTTACTTTCTTGTCTCCGCCAGCAATACCTACGACATGTGCACCTTTCAATTTAGCAATTTGGCCTACAACTGCGCCCACAGCACCAGAAGCAGCAGACACAACTACCGTTTCATCTGGCTTAGGTTGTCCAATATTAAGCAAACCATGATAGGCTGTTTGGCCCGTTAAACCTAGCGTGCTTAAATATAAATGTAAAGGCACATCAGTATTTGATACTTTATCGACTTTCTCTTCGTTCACTGTATTAATTCGTTTCCATGGTAACATTCCTACAACGATGTCACCTTCTTGAAATTGATTAGAGTTAGAGTTGATTACTTTACTAACGATATGACTTTCAATAGGTTGACCAATTTCAAATGGTTCTACATATGAATCAGCTTGAGACATTCTGCCTCGCATATAAGGGTCTACTGAAATATAGATTGATTCTACTTGAACTTCATTGTCTCCTGGTTCAGCTACATCGACATCTTCATATTTAAATGTATCATCTTGTGGCATACCTTCTGGATATTGAGCGAGCAATATTTGTTCATTCTTCATCATCTAAAACTCCTTTCAATATTTGTTTAAAGTATAGTACTATGAACAATTTAATCGCAATCATCATGCTTTCCACTTATAATGACACATGATAAGAATTAATACTTTTCAAAAAAGGGAGCCTGCTTAATATGAAATTAGGAATCTTAGATTATGTGCCTATCTTCGAAGGTCGTTCAGCTCAAGACGCATTCAATCATACTGTCGAATTAGCAACCTTGGCTGATCAACTTGGTTATGAGCGCTATTGGATTGCCGAACATCATCAAGTGCCTTCTGTGGCTTCAAGCGCGCCTGAAATGGTAATGATGATGTTATTAGAGCATACACATCGAATTCATATTGGCAGTGGAGGCGTGATGTTGCCCCACTACAGTGCTTATAAAGTCGCCGAACAATTTAAGATTATGGAAGCACGTCATCCCCATCGTATTGATATGGGTCTCGGTCGTTCTCCTAGCTTTAAAAATGTGAACGAGGCACTGAATGAATTTAAAACTGAGAAACCAGAGTTATCACAACAAATTGATGACTTAATCAAATATTTTACCGATGATACAAAGCAGCCTCACCGCTTCATGTCACTTCAAGCCACACCATTTATTGATAGTCACCCGCAACTCTATATTCTAGGAATGAGTGAACGAAGTGCTGAACTCGCTGCTCGAAAAGGATTACCATTAGTCATCGCTCACATGGGGCAACCTTCGACACAAATAAACAAAGTCATCGCTCACTACCGTAAACAATTTGATTTGTATAATGAAGAAATAAATGACAACAAACCTTATGTTATTATGGCAACCTTTGTTGTGACTGCAGACAAATTGGCGACAGTTAATGATTTACTTGATGCACTTCATTTATGGTTAATGCGCATCAACTACTTAAAACAACCTATGACTTACCCTTCTATTGAAACTGCACAACAACGTCAATATTCCGAAAGAGAACTTGCTAAAATTGAAAAAAATAAAAAAAGAATAGTGAGTGGTTTACCTCACGAAGTTGCCGAGCAATTACATACTATGCAACAAAACTACGATGTGGATGAAATGATGATATTGCCCCATGTATTTGGTGAAGAAAATAGACTAGAGTTACTTAAGCAATTAGCTGATACTTGCTTTTAAAAGATAATAAAAGAGTAGAAACGCCTTAATTTTATTTTTTGCGTTGTCTACTCTTACTTTTTTTAGGATTATTTATTCCATAAGAATTTAATTATTTCATTCGCTACTTCTTTATTTTCGTGTAACTCACTATGTTGTGCGGATTTACCCGTGTATTTAGTTTCTTTATATGATTTAGGACTGTCTTGTAATAAATACTTTAATGACTTAGATGAACTATTTGAGACGCGTCCATCTGAATGAGTCCCATCTTGTAAATCACCATAAATATTTAATACGTCGATATTTTTACCTTTATAAATATCTTCTAATCCTAATAATTCTTTATAATTATCATTCATTTTACTAGGCTTACCATTTTTATCTACACTGATTTCATTAACTTTTTCATTGAGATTAAGTACGCCATTAAACGTACCGGCAATATTCACTTCCTTTTGGATTTGAGGTAAATGTTTATCATTACCATAATCTTTCATAAAATAAGCAAATGATAAATTCCCCATCGAATGTGCGACAAAGTTATATTTAGTGAAACCATATTGTGCTTTTAATTCAGATAAAACATTTTTAATATTCTTAGCATTTTGATTAACATCACCATTTTTATTATCTTCAAACACTACTTTAACAATAGGATTTTGAGCATCATTTGAAATAGTGCCTTTGAAATGTATTTTACCTTGATTATCTACAGTGGCAACTATCGCATCTTTAGTCACATCTTTGTTAAGGGCTTGCTTCACCATATATTTTTCAGAGTTTTCACTACCCCCATATCCATGCATAAACAATGTCACAGTTTGATCTTTAAGCGCCGACGATTTGTGTGAATGTTGTTTTTCAGATTGGCTACAACCTGTAACTAAGACTATCAATATACATAATGTAAATATGAAATAAATCATTTTTCTTTTTGTCATTAACTACAACGCCACCTATATATTTTTATGTATTAAGTATAAATTAGCTTTGAGATATTTCCATAAATATATATTAAAAAAGCAACCATCTAATATATGACTTTTATATTAGACAGTTGCCTATAATTAATAATTATTTAATTTCTTTAGTTTTCGCTAATTCTTTGTACCAATACGCACTTTTCTTAGGATAGCGTTCTTGAGTATCAAAGTCGACATAGAATAAGCCATAACGTTTTTCATAGCCATTTGACCATGAGAACACGTCCATTAATGACCAAATGAAGTAACCTTTTACGTTCGCACCATCACAAATAGCATCAGCAATTACTTCTAAATGTTTTTTTACATAATCGATACGTGCATCATCATCAACTGTTTTACGTTTTTCATCAAATACATCTTTGTAACCTAAACCATTTTCAGTTATATAGATTTTATGATAATTAGGATAGTCTTTTACGACACGCATAATTTGATCGTATAAACCTTGAGGATAAATCATCCAGTCCCAATCAGTACGAGGTACATCCACATCAAATTCACGTTGACCTACGCCTTTAAGTTGATATTTAGAACCACCTTTGTCACCAGTTGCGTTATGAGTAATTTCAGATTCGCCTTCATAGCCTTTCATCCAGTCACTCATATAGTAATTGATACCTAAGAAGTCATTTAAATCTTTAGCTGCATCTAAAATTTTATAGTCTTCTTCAGTTATATCTAATTTACCGCCGTTCACTGATAAGATGTGTTGCACACCTTCCATTGTTTCGCGAGAGTATTTACCTAAATATGTTGCATCTAGAATGAATTTATTATGGATAATATCTTCAAGTTCTGCTGCTCTCACATCTTCAGGATTAGAAGGATCGTATGGATATTTAGTAGGTAACGCATGAACTACCCCTACTTCACCGCTATATCCATTATCTTTAAATAATTTAACTGCACGTGCATGTGCCACCATCATGTTGTGATGTGATTGGAATACCTTTTCGAAATCATATTTAATGCCTGGTGGGAATTTACCAACTAAGTATTGGCCATCACCAATTGGTCCAATTTCATTAAATGTAGTCCAATAATTAACTTCTGAGAATTCTTCGAAGCAGAATTTAGCATAATCTACGAAGTAATCAATTGTTTTACGATTTAAGAAATCTCCATCACTATGCAATGTTTCTGGAGTATCAAAGTGATGCAACGTTACGAATGGTTCTACATGACGTTTATGACATTCTTTAAATAAATTGTGGTAATATTCTACGCCTTTAGGATTGACTTCGCCATATCCCTTAGGGAAAATACGTGACCATGCAATTGAAATACGAATACCATTTACGCCAAATTTTTCACTTAATTCTAAATCCACTGGATATCTGTTGTAGAAATCACTAGCTGGTTCAGCTGTATACCAATAATTTTCTTCAAGATAAGTGTCCCATGCTACACGACCTTTTCCATCTGTTTGAGTCGCACCTTCTGCTTGATAGGCTGCTGTCGCACCACCAAAAATAAAATCTTCTGGTAATTTTTTCATTATACTTTCATCTCCTAATTATTTTTCAAATTGTTGTTGAACGAAGTCTAATGCTGCTTTGCCATCTCGTGTTAAGTTGATATATTCAACACCTTGAGTTTTAGCTAATTTAATACCTAAACGATCAGTATCTTGTTTGATATCTTCATAGTTTGAAGCTACTTGAGGTGCTAAGATAACTAAATGATAATCTTTCATAATATCCATATGTGCACCGTAACCACCCGCTGCCGCTTTAACAGGTACGTTATATTCTTCAGCTGCTTTATTAAGTGCGTTGGCTAATAAACCACTTGTTCCACCACCAGCACATAATACTAATACATTCGTTTGCTCAGTAATGTTGTTTGAATGTGATGCTTCTTTTTCATTATCTGCTTGTAATGATGCATCGTCTGCACCAGCTGTTGCTAAAATTGCGTCTGCTTTTTTAGTATCAAAGTTAGCAGCCACTTTTTCTTTTAAATCATTATTTGTAACTTTTTTACCTAATTCTTCTTCTAAAATTTGTTCGTCATACACTTTGACGAATGGGTAATAAATAATAACGTCAACTACAATCAATACAATCGCTAATACGAATGACCAGAATGCAAAACCAGTACCCATCACGATACCTAATGGACCTGGAGTAGTCCATGGCAAGAAGATACTAAAACTGTTCATTCCTAATACATCAACGAAGAATTTAAAGATCCACACGTTTGCAATTGGCGCAAAGATAAATGGAATAAAGAATACTGGGTTTAACACTAACGGTGCACCGAATAAAATCGGTTCGTTTACACCAAAGAATGTAGGTACTACAGACGCTCTACCAATCGCTTTATTACGTTTCGATTTAGTTAGCCACATGAACATAAATGGCACGACTAAAGTTGCACCAGTACCCCCCATTGTTACGACGAACATTTGTGTACCAGGTGTGATTACTTTGTCAGCATGTTCACCAGCTTGAATTAAATGTAAGTTGGCTTCAAGGTTAGCGTAAGTAATAGCTGCAATTGCAGGTTCTACAATTGATGGACCATGGATACCTACGAACCAGAAGAATGCAAAGGCACCAAAGATAATTGTTACCCCAACCCATCCATCTGCTGCAGTAAATAATGGTTCGAATATTTTTAAAATACCGTTTGCTACGTTAGTATGCGCTACGCCTCTAACGATTAAATCTAACGCATAAAGAATAATCATAACCGCTGATAACGGGAATATATCTTTAAATACTTGTGAAATATTAGGTGGAACTTCTTTTGGCATTTTAATTGTGATATTACGTTTAATAAAGAAGTTATACACAATAACTGTGATAAACGCAGATTAAAAGGCTGTTAATAACCCTTTAGTTCCCATAAAGCCACTTAAGAATCCACCATCTTTTGCTGGATCGGCCGCTAAGAACAAGAACCCACACATTGCTGCCATCATTGTTGAAATGAAGTTAATTTGATTTGTTTTTTCGAGTTTTCGGTTAAACGAATCGGTCAATGACTTGGCAGTCGTACCGGCGACAATGAAACCTACAATTCCCATTGTGTAGTTATACGGTTTCATTAAGATACCTTCCATTGTTTTACTCCATGTAAAGCCAAACACGTTCGGTACGTATGTTACTAAGATAAAGATACTTGAGAACAAGATAATCGGAATTGCTGCAATAAACCCATCACGAATCGCTCTTAAGTAAATATTACGTGATATTTTCTCAAAGAACGGCTTTCCTTTTTCTATCCATGCAATTAACTTATTCATTAGGGTCAACTCCCTCTTCTATATAATTCTATTAGGTGTTTAATTAAATCTTTTAATAGCAATGTTGTCATTAAGTGGTCTTGACCGTGCATCATTGTTACACTATAAGCGATGTCCTCACCTTGTGCTTCTTTAGCTAATAAACTTGTTTGCGCTTTGTGTGCATTTGCAATACACTCATTAGCTTCTTCAGCAAGTTGCTCGGCTTTATCAAGTTCACCATTTTTAGCAGCAGTTAAAGCTTCTAATAATTTAGAACGTGCATCACCAGCATAAGCTACAATTTCAAAACCAATTAATTGTACCTCTTCTCTTTTCATCTCTCTAACCTCCCATATTATTTAGATTTCCATGATGTTGCTGTTGTTTCTAACACTTTGTTTAAATCATCTATATTTTTAAATCCAGTAGTGCGTAACCATTCACGTGCTGCTTCTTCGCCTTGTTCAATATAGACTTTTACAGCCCCTGACCAAGTTGCACGTCCACAAAGTACACCATTAAATTTAGCGCCAGCTTCATGAGCAAATTTAAGTGTTTCTTGGAATAATTCAGCAGTAACACCTGCACTTAAATAGATATATGGTAAATGTGTTGAAGCTTCTTGATCACGGAAGTGTTGTGCCGCTTCTTCTTTTGTATAAACGACTTCTCCTTCAGCAAAGCCTTCAACGTAATTCATGTTGACTGGAACCTCAACTTTAAGTACATCAACATTAAATCTTTCTTCTGAGAATAATTTCATAGCTTCATTAACTTTACGAGGTTTTACTTTCGCAAATTCAGCACTTTTATTATCTGGAATGTTGTCATCGTATGTTAAAACTTCTAAGAAGAATGGAATGTCTTCTGCTACACACTCAGATCCAATTCTTTCAATATATGCTTTCTTTTGAACGTTGACTTCTTCTGAATCGTCTACATCATAGTAAAGTAAGAATTTAACAGCATTAGCGCCTTGTTCTTTTAAACGTTTCGCTGACCATTCCACTAAGCAGTCAGGTAAACGACCTTTAGCATTTACGTCATAACCTGTTTTTTCATAAGCAAGTAATAAACCACATTCTTTATTACGTGCATCTGAAGCAGGTAAGCCATATTCAGGGTCTAAAAGAATTGATGATGCATATTGTGTTAATTCTTCAGATACTAGAACTTTTAATTGTTCAATTTGTTCAACAGTTGGTTCTTCAGTTTGATGTTCAGCCATCATTCTTTTTAAAGCACCACGTTGGTCAAATGCTAAAGCTGATATAACCCCTTCTTTATTACTTAATTGTTCAATTGATGATAATTTTTTTTGTGATTTAGTCATGAATTACACCTCTATAACTTCAATTTGTTGGAATATTTCGTCAAATTTATTTACATTGATATGACCAGTTTGACTTTCCATTGCATTTAACATGCCAAATGTATTTGCTTTTCTTAATAAATCTTTATCAGAATCCTGGCGAATTAATCCTGACGTAATACCTGCTACAGTTGAGTCACCAGAACCAACAGTATTTACTACTTTAATATTTGGAATATTAACTTTATAAAAAGTTTGATGATGTTTTGCGAAAGCCCCGTCGCCACCTAAAGAAACGATAATCCATTCAATACCTTCAAAGATGGGTTGAGTGACCGCTTCTTTTAAACTATCGATATCTGTAGTAACAGTGGTTTGTAATAATTGAGATAATTCATCAATATTAGGTTTTATCACTGTAGGCTTACTGTCGCTCAACAATACATCCATTAATGATTGGCCTGAACTATCAAGGACTGTCGGTATGTGCTGTTGATTAGCTAATTGAATAATTTCTGCATAATAATCCGATTTTAATCCTTTAGGTAAACTTCCTGACATAGCAATTGCATTAGCTTTGCTAAACAAATGGCTTAAATGTGATTTGAAGCCCGCAGCTTCTTCTTCACTAATTGAAGGACCTTGTTCTAATATTTCAGTTTGCTGACCGTCGTGTAAGATAGCGATACAGTTTCTTGTTTCACCTTTAATTTGGAAGAAAGAATGTTGGATTTTACTTTCATCAAGTTGATGTTCAATAAACTCACCTAACTGACCACCTAAAAACCCACTTGCTAAAACGTCTTCACCAAATTCAGATAAAACACGTGTTACATTTAAACCTTTGCCTCCAGCAGTTTTACTTGTATTTGTCACTCTGTTAACCGTATCAAGATTAAAGTGTTCCAAAGGATATGAAATATCTACAGAAGGATTAAGTGTTAATGTTAAAATCATGATAGTCCACCTTTAATCGTGATATTCACCTTTGTTCCATTTTTCTAAAAATTCATCAAAGAAATGAGGATCAGCTTGTTTATCATTATGTGCTTCTAAATGTTCGATTTTAGCGATTAATTTTTTATTTTCCTCAGTAGGTTTATATTCAGCTTTAATGAAGGCATCAACGATATCGAAGATAAATAATTCTCCTACGACTTTACCGCCGAAGCTTACAACGTTTGCATTTAATTCTTCTTTAGAATATAAAGCAGTAGTCATATCACGAACTAATGCAGTTCTTACACCTGGTACTTTGTTGGCAGCATTACTAATACCTACACCAGTTCCACAAATACATACACCTAAATCTGCTTCTCCACTTGTTACTGCTTCACCAACTTTTTTACCAAAGATTGGATAGTGTGTTCTTGTGAAATCATATGTTCCAACATCGATGACTTCATGTCCTTGTTCTTTTAAATGTTTAGAAACTGCCATTTTTGTATCTGTAACAATATGATCGCAACCAATAGCTATTTTCATTTTAAAATCCTCCTAATTAACACATTTTATTTAACATATCTACTCTGATTTGATGACGTCCGCCGTCATAGTGACCTTCAACAAATTCTTTTGCGACATTTTGAGCTAATGTATCCCCAACAATTTGTTCACCCATAGTAATCATACGTGCATTATTATGACCACGTGTCATATATGCAGAACGTTCATCAGACACTTCTGCAGCAATCATGCCTTTTACTTTAGTCGCTACTATAAAGCTACCTGCACCATAAGCATCGAATGCAATACCTAAGTTCTCATCATTTTTTTGAACTTCATGTACAACTGCTAGTGTTGAATCCACAAAATCTAATTCTTTACCTTCAGTTACATCAAGCACATCATGATTGTTTTCTTTTAAAAATGTTTTAACAACATCTTTCAATCTTTTGCCAGCTACATCTGAACCAATAATAATTGTCATAGTAATTCTCCTTTTTAAGATGATATCTTTCCACAGCATTATGTTTATTTGTTGTGTGAAAAAGCGCTTTCAAATCTTTACGATTAAATTATAAACATAAATAAACAAATAATCAACAATAAATGTTTGTATATTGTTTGATATTTAGTTGTTTTAAACAAAAAAATGTATTTATGTGTTTAATTAAACTTTTATAAACTAAAAAAATCCTAAGACTGTTTAATTTCAAACAATCTTAGGATTTCTGTATTAATAAATCACTTCTGTATGTAATTTTAATTTTGAAACACTTTCTTCATCATTGGTATCAATGACAACTGCAGTTAAATCTTCTAATTTACACAACTGCGTAAAGTCTTCTTTTCCAATTTTTGAAGAATCAATAAGTAAATATTTTTCAACCGATCGTTCTAATGCAATTTGTTGTGTATAAGCTTCATCAATAGTAGAGGTAAGCACATCTGCCTCTTTAATACCATTACAACTAAAGAACATCTTACTAAAGCGTTTCGTTTTAAGTAAGGTATTCGTCATTTCACCAACAAACGATTCAGTAAGCTCTCTCATTTCCCCGCCAAGCAAATACACTTTGAAATCTATAGAACGTTTTTTAAATAATATTTTAAATACTGGGAAACAATTTGTAATGACTGTTAGTGACTGTTGTTCCATCACCTCAGCTAGAAACTCAATCGTTGTCCCTGGCCCTAGAAATATGGTGTCTCCTTCTTCGATGAGTTTAACAGCTTTGCGAGCGACAACACGTTTTTCTTCTTTGTTTTGCGTATGTTTCTCTTGATGTGACTTCTCCTTAAATTGAAAGACTGAATTACTTCTCGCCCCGCCGTGGATTTTAGTCAATAATCCCTTTTCTTCTAATTCAGCTAAATCACGTCGAACCGTCATATCAGATACATTGAGTTCCTCAACGATCTCATTGGTTCTAACCGTTCCTTTTTGATTTACGAGTTTAGTAATTTCATCTAAACGATCGTATTTATTCATTCAATTCCTCACTTCCCCCAAATGCTAAGTTATTTTTATTTTTGAAAATGCCCAAAAGTTTTAGACATAGAATTTTAAAGATTTTCAGCGCATATTAATTTTATACCATTCAACGATTGAACTCTAATATTTTTATATCATAACTTTTAATTATGACAGAATTTAATAAAATGTTATTTTAAAATGTGTGTACTATAATAGATAAAGTGAAGGTTATTCAGTAAATTAATAATTTTAATGAGGTGACAACTTTGGCTAATAAAATTGAAAAACTTAAAAAAATTATAGATAACTCAAATAGAATTGTCTTCTTTACTGGTGCAGGCGTATCTGTAGCGAGCGGTATTCCTGATTTCCGTTCAATGGGAGGATTATTTGATGAAATTTCAAAAGATGGCTATTCACCAGAATACTTATTAAGTATAGATCATCTTAATGATAATAAAGAAAGTTTTATTGATTTTTATCATAAACGTTTACTCGTAGCAGATAAAAAACCAAACATCGTTCATGAATGGATTGCAGAACTTGAAAAAGAAGGTAAGTCATTAGGCGTAATCACTCAAAATATTGATGGCTTACATGAAGATGCAGGAAGTCAAAATATCGATGAAATTCATGGTACATTGAATCGATTTTATTGTATTGAATGCGGTGAAGAATATTCTAAATCATATGTAATGGATCATCAATTAAGATATTGCGAAAAATGTGGTGAAGTGATTCGTCCAGATATCGTATTATACGGTGAAATGCTAGACCAACCTACTGTATTTAAAGCACTAGATAAAATTCAAAAAGCAGATACTGTCATTGTATTAGGATCATCATTAGTCGTACAACCAGCGGCTGGATTTATTTCAAACTTTACTGGAGATAATCTAGTTATTATAAATCGAGATAAAACACCATATGATAGAAAAGCAGACTTAGTCATTCATAACGATATGACAGAAGTCGTCGAAGAAGTATTTAAAAAATAAAAATATAGTTTAAGGGCTAGAGATTTAAAGAAATCTCTAGCTTTTATTGTATACAAAAAAGCACTTCTCGAAATTGAGAAGTGCTTTAAACATTTTAATTGAACACAAATTGCTGACGCAATTTGCGTACTGGACTTGTAAGCAAACAAGTTTGCAACAATTCCAACATTAACGTTTTGAGAATTGTGGAGAACGACGTGCTTTTTTAAGACCTGGTTTTTTACGTTCTTTCATACGTGGGTCACGAGTTAATAAACCTGCACGTTTTAAAGAGCCTCTGTATTCAGGATCTGCTTCTAATAATGCACGAGCGATTCCGTGACGGATAGCTTGAGCTTGTCCAGTGAAACCACCACCGTGTACGTTAACTAATACATCGTAGTTACCTTTAGTTTCAGTAACATCAAATGGTTGGTTTAAGTCTAAGATTAATGATTCGAATGGTAAGTACTCACGTACGTCACGTTCGTTTACTGTAATATTACCTTCACCTGGTACTAAACGTACACGTGCTACTGAGTTTTTACGACGGCCTGTACCTCTATATTCAACTTGTGCCAATGTAATTTCCTCCTTTTAATTAACCACGTAACTCGTAGTTTTCTGGTTGTTGTGCAGCGTGTGGGTGTTCAGCGCCACGATATACAAATAATTTTTTACCTTGTTTTTCACCTAAACGTGAACTTGGTAACATACCTTTGATAGAAGTTTCAAGTAAACGTTCTGGGTTATTACGTTTTAACTCACCAGCAGTAACTGATTTGATACCGCCTGGGTGGTTAGAGTGACGATAGTAAATTTTATCTGATTCTTTTTTACCAGTTAATTCGATTTTTTCAGCGTTGATGATGATTACATAGTCACCAGTGTCAACGTGTGGTGTATAAGTTACTTTATTTTTACCGCGTAAGATAGATGCTACTTCTGATGATAAACGACCTAATGTTTGGCCTTCAGCATCAATAACATACCATTTGCGCTCAATGTTTGATTCATTTGCCATAAATGTTTGACGCATAATAATTGTCCTCCTAAAAATAAATGCTTCGTCTTAGATTGCAGGTACTCATCGCAGTCGAACCTACGAACGAGGCCTGCAACCTAGTTAATTCTGTTACGATTTCAAAGCGTAAATGTTCATTTATTTTATCCTGTATAATCTGCTTATATATCTTGTAACACAATAAGTTTCCGGGGCTTATCGTGGGATGATATAAAACAATACCGTTAACTATGTTATATTTTTTACTCTTGTTTGTCAATGCAAATTAGTCATTTTGTAACGATTTTTTATAATGAATTTTTATATCATTTCCAAAGTCGTTAATAAGCTCTTCTGGGGCTAAATATATCTTCTCTAAGTACAGCCCTTCTGCCGGGGCTGTAAAAGGTACATTATTTCGATTTTTCTCTTCTAAAAGTGTTGGAACCTCGTCAGGTTGTCGTTTACCTTTTCCAACTTCAATAAGAAATGCCACTAATACGCGTACCATATTATATAAAAAGCCAGATCCTGTAACGATGTAATCAAAGCCTTCATCAGTTTTTGCAATTTCGCTTTGATATAACGTACGTTCTTTACTTTCTACTTCTGTCTTTTGAGAACAAAAGCCTGTGAAATCATGTGTACCAATAAAGTGTTGTGCCGCTTTGTTCATCTTGTCAAAATCTAAATCATCTTTAATAAATGTCTTTAATCCACTTTCAAAAGGATTGCGATGCTTAGCTTGATAAACTTTATAACGGTAACGTTTGCCTACACAGTCATAACGACAATGAAATTCTTCATCGACCTGTTGCACCTTTTTAACATAAATATCATCAGGTAACGCACTATTCATGGCATACTTCCACTGTTGTGGCGCAATATTTAATTCAGTATCAAAGTGGAAGTACTGTTCATAGGCATGCACACCACGGTCTGTACGACTCGAAGGATGAATACGTACATGACGACGGTGCATACGTTTTAATATTTTTTCAAATTGCTGCTGAACTGTTCGTCCTTGCTGTTGAATTTGAAAACCTAAAAATTGACTTCCTTGGTACGAAATATTTACTAGAATTCGCACTATATTACACTCCAATATATTTTAATATAAACAGTACAATAGCTATCGGAACGATACTTAATAAACAAACCGTATCTCTTAAGCTCCATTGTAACTTTCTATAGCTCGTTCTTTTAATATTAGCGTCATACCCACGCACTTCCATTGCAATAGCGAGCTCCTCTGCTCTTTGAAAAGCTGAAATAAACAATGGAATCATTAAAGGTATAAATGCTTTAATACGCGTTGTAAGACTACCTGAACTAATTTCAGAGCCACGTGACTTCTGAGCTAAGATAATTTTGTCTAATTCATCCATTAATGTTGGAATAAATCTCAGTGCAATAGACATAATCATACTCAGTTGATGTACAGGCACTTTAAACCATTTTAGTGGGTTTAATAACTTTTCAAAGGCATCTGTTAAATCAATTGGACTCGTAGACAGTGTCATAATTGTCGCAATCATAACGATAGTAATTAAACGTAAAGAAATAAAAATACCTTCTAATACACCTTCACTATCAATCTTAATAAATCCAAATTCTACTAATCTTGTACCACCGTGAGTAAAAAAGATATGCATTAAAAAAGTAAATATTAAAAAAATAAATATAGGCGTTAACCCTTTAATCAAAAACCAAAATTTAATTTTGGATAGCATCATAATGAGCAAAATTAATAAAATAATCCAACCAAATGTTGCAAATGAATGAGCAAAGAAGATAAGCACAATGAACATGAAAACGAATGTAATTTTTGCCCTAGGATCTAAGTGATGCACCCATGAATCCAGAGGTAGATAGCGTCCAATAATTAACTTATTCTTCATGTTGATGCCACTCCTGATATAATTTTACAAATTCTTCTTCAGTTAAAGCTACGTCACCTAATTCCATTTGATACTTATGTTCAAAGTCTTTTTGTAAGCGAACGATATCTGGTAACGCAATATGCCATTCGTTAAGTTGTGTTTCATGCTTAAATAACTTTTTCGGAGATATTTGTTCCGCTATGCTTCCTTCTTTCATCACAATGATTTCATCAGCATATTTAGCCACATCATTCATATCATGAGAAACAAGAATAATAGTCTTGTTTTGTTCTAGCTGTATTTTTTTAAATAATTCCATTACTTGATGACGACTTTTAGGGTCTAACCCTGCTATAGGCTCATCCAATATAATAATATCTGGATTCATCGCTAAAATAGAAACAATTGCAATCTTACGCATTTGACCCCCAGACATTTGAAATGGAGACAATGCCATCACATCTCTAGAAAATCCAAGTTCTATTAATAAATCATATGCACGTGCTTTGACATCTTCTATATCCATCTTAAAATTACGTGGACCAAACTCAATTTCACGTTCTACATTGTCTTCAAAAAGTTGAGACTCAGGAAATTGAAATACTAATCCTACTTTTTGACGTAGCGCTCTAATATGTTTATCCTTAGTTTTCTGTGTGATAGTAAGATCGTTAAATTTCACAAATCCTGTAGTTGGTTTTAATAGGCCATTAAAGTGTTGAATTAAAGTAGATTTCCCACTTCCTGTTTGACCTACAATCGCATAATATTTACCCTGTTCTAAAGTAAGATTGATATCTTTTAAAGCTTGATATTCATAAGGTGTCCCTATTTGATACGTATAGGTTACATCATTAAATGTAATCATCATAATTTATCTACCAACCCTTCGTAGGTAGTATAATTATCTTTGAATCCTAACAGGTGATTCATTTTCATAGAGAAAGGTAAATCTAATCCAATCTCCTTCAATTCATTAGCACCCTTAAAAATTGTTTGAGGCGCGCCTTCTTTAAATACTTGCCCTTCATTCATTACTACCATGTAATCACCTTCCATGGCTTCTGTTAAGTCGTGGGTGATGGAAATAATTGTCACATCTTTTTCTTGCTTCACTTTATGAATGAGTTTGAGAAGCGATTGTTTAGCTGAAGGATCTAACATCGAGGTGGCTTCATCAAGAATAACCACAGAGGGACTTAATGCTAATACTCCAGCAATCGCTACCCTTTGCTTTTGGCCTCCTGATAAAGATTGTGGTTCATAATCTTCATAGCTTGACATCCCTACATCTTCTAATGCCTGCTTTACAATTTCATGCATTGCATCATGAGGGACTGAATGGTTCTCAAGACCAAATGCCACATCATATTTTACAATTGACCCTACAAATTGATTCTCAGGATTTTGAAAAACAATCCCAATGTGATTTCTTATGTCTCTGAGATTATCTTCCGTTAACTTCTGATTGTTGAAATAAACATTCCCCTCAGTAGCTGTTTCAATCCCAACTATTAATTTAGCGAGCGTTGATTTACCTGACCCGTTATGTCCTACAATAGAAGTCCATCTGTTTTTAGGGATAGTAAAGGAAACATCTTTAAGTGTGAAGGATGAATCACCTTGATATTGAAAATCAACATGTTTAAGCTCAATTATATTTTGCTGTTGCGCCTCCACTTTACTCCTCCTCCTAAAAACGTAGTTACTCTCATATTTTACATGATTCCTTGCATTCTGTATATGAGTGAATACCAAAGCATAAATAAAAGAGAGACATGGAAATATCTATGTCTCTCTTTACGTTATATATAAAATAAAAAAGCGCGCACCCCATCATATTTTAGTTGAGTTCACGCTTTAGAATAATATTTAATTGATGGGGCACTCTGAGCTAGACAATATTTGTATGTGGCAAACATTATCGTTGCACTCATTTGCTTTAGTATAAGTAGTTAGTGTATTTATATATAGAATTAATCTACTAATTCGATAATTACTGATTCAGCACCGTCACCACGACGAGGGCCTACTTTAAGGATGCGAGTGTAACCACCTTGACGTTCTGTATAACGTTCAGCAATTTCACCAAATAATTTTTGAAGTACAGTTTGTGTAGTTTCATCTTCGTTTAAGATTTCAACATTACGTAATGTTTTAGCAGCATTACGACGAGAAGCTAAATCTCCTTTTTTACCTAAAGTGATTAATTTCTCAACAACACTACGAACTTCTTTTGCACGAGCTTCTGTAGTTTCAATGCGTTCACTAACGATAAGTGATGTAGCTAAGTCACGTAACATAGCTTTACGTTGATCAGAAGTACGACCTAATTTTCTGTAACCCATGAGTTGACCTCCTTTAACTTATTAATCTTCTTTTCTTAAACCTAATCCTAAATCTTCTAATTTGTATTTAACTTCTTCAAGAGATTTACGACCTAAATTACGCACTTTCATCATATCAGCTTCTGATTTATCAGCTAATTCTTGTACAGAATTGATTCCTGCGCGTTTTAAACAGTTATATGAACGTACTGATAAGTCTAATTCTTCAATAGACATTTCAAGTACTTTTTCTTTTTGGTCTTCTTCTTTTTCAATCATGATTTCAGCATTTTGAGCTTCATCAGTAAGACCAACGAAAATATTTAAATGTTCAGTCATAATTTTAGCAGCTAATGATACTGACTCTTGTGGAGTGATTGAACCATTAGTCCAAACATCTAAAGTTAATTTATCAAAATCACTACTTTGACCTACACGTGTATTTTCAACTGTATAGTTAACACGTTCTACAGGTGAATATAGTGAATCAACAGGAATTACACCAATTGGTAAATCACTAGTATTATTTTGTTCTGCTAATGCGTAACCTCTACCCTTATTAGCAACAAGACGTATTTTTAAATGTCCACCTTTAGACACTGTTGCGATTTTAAGTTCTGGGTTTAGAACTTCAACATCACTATCATGCGTAATGTCACTTGCAGTTACTTCGCCTTCATCTCTAACATCGATTTCTAATGTTTTATCTTCTTCAGAATAGATTTTAAGCGCTAATTTTTTGATGTTCATAATAATTGTTGAAACATCTTCAACGACATTATCTATAGCTGAAAATTCGTGTAAAACACCTTCGATCTCAATGTACTTAACGGCAGCACCTGGTAATGAAGATAGTAGGATACGACGTAAGGAGTTTCCTAGTGTAGTACCGTAGCCACGTTCAAGTGGTTCAACAACGAACTTACCGAATTTAGCATCTTCACTAATTTCAATTGTCTCAATTCTAGGTTTTTCAATTTCTATCATTTACAAAAATCCTCCTTAAATACGTCGACTTATTTTTTTAAACTGTTTCGCTCAGTGACCTGTAACAATAACAATCATTAAAAATTAGACGCGACGACGTTTTGGTGGACGACAACCGTTGTGTGGTACTGGAGTAACGTCTCTGATTGCTGTTACTTCTAAACCAGCTGATTGTAATGCACGGATAGCTGATTCACGACCAGGTCCAGGTCCTTTAACTGTAACTTCTACAGTTTTCAAACCATGTTCCATTGCTGATTTTGAAGCAGTTTCAGAAGCCATTTGAGCTGCGAATGGTGTTGATTTTTTAGATCCTTTAAAACCTAATGCACCAGCTGATGACCAAGATAAAGCATTACCAAATTCATCAGTGATAGTTACGATTGTATTATTGAATGTTGAACGGATGTGAGCTACACCATTTTCAATATTCTTTTTAACTCTACGTTTACGAGATACTTGTTTACGTGCCATTTATATTTTGCCTCCTTTACCTATTATTTTTTCTTGTTAGCTACAGTTTTAACTGGGCCTTTACGAGTACGAGCATTGTTTTTAGTTTTTTGTCCACGAACTGGTAAACCACGACGGTGACGGATACCACGATATGATGAAATTTCCATCAAACGTTTAATGTTTAAGTTTTGTTCACGACGTAAGTCACCTTCAACTTTATAACCGTCTACAACTTCACGGATACGACCTAATTCGTCATCTGTTAAATCTTTTACGCGAGTGTCAGCTGATACGTTAGCTTCTTCAACGATTTTTTTAGCTGTTGAAGTACCGATACCGTATACATAAGTTAATGAAATAACAACGCGTTTTTCACGTGGAATATCTACTCCTGCAATACGTGCCATATATATTTACACCTCTCTTTTATTAACCTTGTCTTTGTTTGTGCTTAGGATTGTCACAAATTACCATTACTTTACCTTTACGTTTAATGACTTTACATTTTTCGCAAATTGGTTTAACTGATGGTCTTACTTTCATTTTTATACCTCCCTATATTATGGAGTGACGATTATTTATAACGATAAGTAATTCTACCGCGTGATAAATCATACGGAGACATTTCTACAGTTACTTTGTCGCCAGGTAGAATTCGAATATAATTCATTCTAATTTTACCACTAACATGCGCTAAAATTTCATGACCATTTTCTAATTCTACTTTAAACATAGCATTTGGTAAAGTATCAAGTACTGTACCTTCTAATTCAATTACATCTTGTTTCGCCATTGATTAACTTCCCCCTTTTTACAATAGTAAGGTAATCGTCAATAGACAACTTCAACGATACGAATCTAATATAGTGACTAGTTATTATAAGTTTAACAAAATGCGGGAATTATTATCGTCTTTCGACACTCAGAAAATTAATTCTTGCCATAGAAACCTAATCAAAATTCACTTACACATAGACCGTACTAAGTTGATCTATTTCAATTGATCTAAGATATCAATGACATCTTTGGTTACTTGATCAATATCTTTCGCACCGTCAATGTTATTCAATACACCTTTATCTTCGTAGTACTCTAAGATAGGTTTAGATTGTTTAACATTCACGCTTAAGCGATTAGATACTGTTTCTGGATTATCATCTTCACGTTGATAAAGCTTTCCACCATCGATATCACATACACCATCAACCTTTGGAGGATTAAATACAAGATGATAAGTTGTACCACATTTCTCACAGATGCGACGACCTGTAAGACGATTCATTAATTCTTCCTCAGGAACTTCGATGTTAATTACAGCATCAATGTTTCTACCAAGCTCAGACATAATATTATTTAATGCCTCAGCTTGATCGATTGTTCTAGGGAAACCATCTAATAAGAATCCTTTTTTTGCATCGTCTTCAGAGATTCTTTCTTTAACGATACCTACAGTAACTTCATCAGGGACTAATTCTCCACGATCCATGTAAGATTTAGCTTCTTTTCCTAAATCTGTTTCATCTTTAATCGCTTTTCTGAACATGTCACCAGTAGATATATGTGGTATTGGGAATTTCTTAACAATTTCACTCGCTTGAGTTCCTTTACCTGCGCCAGGTAAACCCATTAAAATGATATTCATAAATTGCCCTCCTACAAATTATCTACCACCAAAGCCTTTATATTCTTTCTGACTCACTTGAGCTTCAAGTGATTTCATAGTTTCAATTGCTACACCAATAACGATTAATAAACTTGTACCACCAATTTGAATTGATTGAGGTAAGTTCATAAACTTAGTAGCTAAGATTGGTAATATAGCAATAACAGCTAAGAAAATAGAGCCTACAAAAGTTAAGCGATAAAGTACTTTAGTAATATATTTTTTTGTTTGGTCACCAGGTCTAATTCCTGGTACATAGCTACCTTGTTTCTTCAAGTTATCTGCCATTTTTTCAGGATTAACTTGAACAAAGGCATAGAAATACGTAAATGCAATAATTAAAATTACATAAACTATCATGCCGTAAGTGTTTGAAGGGTTAGCATATTCAGATATAGTTTGCGCCCAGTCAGCTTTAGGGAAGAACAATGTTAATGTTCTTGGCAATAGGAAAAATGCCATCGCAAAGATTACTGGGATAACCCCTGCTGAGTTAACTTTTAAAGGTAGATAAGTTGCCTGTGAACCTAATCTTTGACCTGTTTGTTTTTTTGCGTATTGAATCGGAATTTTACGTTTCGCTTCTAATACGTAAATAGCTCCCATTGTTAGCAAAATTAAACCGACAATTAACCCAATTACTTTTAACCATGCCAACGTAGTATCATCATTACCAACAAATGCCTGTTGTGCAAATTGGATAATTGATGATGGTAGTGTTGACAAGATACCAGCGAAGATAATGATTGAAATACCATTACCAACACCAAATTGAGTGATTTGGTCACCAAGCCAAATTAAAAATGCAGTTCCTGCTGTTAATACAATAGCAATCAATAAATAACTCATGACTGATTGATGTACAATTAATCGACCGCCAAGGTAGTTATTAAATTGGAATGCCATACCAATTGACTGAATAAAAGCCAATATGATAGCGAAATAACGTGTTACATTGCTAAGTTTTCTTTTACCTACTTCACCTTGTTTAGCCCATTCAGTGAACTTAGGCACAATATCCATTTGTAATAATTGCATTACGATAGATGCAGTGATGTAGGGCATAATACCCATAGCAAATATAGAAAAGTTCTTTAAGGCTCCGCCACCAAACGTGTTAAGAAGAGCAGCGACACCTTGATCAGAACCTTGTTGTTCAAAAGGCTCTGGATTTACACCAGGAGCCGGAATATAAGTTCCTATTTTGAATATAACTAACATAGCTAAGGTAAAGAAAATCTTATTTCGAACTTCTTTAGTTTTAAAGAAGCTCACTAGCGTTTGGAACATTAGATCACCTCGTGTGCTCCACCTTTAGCATCGATAGCTTCAACTGCTGAAGCTGAGAATTTGTGAGCTTTCACTGTTAACTTTTTGTCAAGTGAACCATTACCTAGTACTTTAATACCAGATTTTTCATTCTTAACTACACCAGTTTCTACTAATAAAGCTGGAGTTACTTCAGTACCATCTTCAAATTTATTAAGTTGGTCTAAGTTAACAATAGCATATTCTTTACGGTTGATGTTAGTGAAACCTCGTTTTGGTAAACGACGGAATAAAGGTAATTGACCACCTTCGAATCCAGGTCTTACGCCACCACCTGAACGTGCTTTTTGACCTTTTTGACCGCGACCACTAGTTTTACCATTACCTGAACCAGCACCACGACCAACACGGTTACGTACACGACGTGAACCTTCAGCTGCTTTTAACTCATGTAATTTCATTTTATAGGCACCTCCTTAATTATTTTTCTTCAACTGTTAATAAGTGTTTAACTTTGTTGATTTGCCCACGGATTGCAGGGTTATCTTCAACAACTACTGAGCTATTAGTCTTTTTAAGACCTAAAGCTTCAACAGTTTTACGTTGTGTTTCAGGACGACCAATAACACTACGAGTGAGGGTAATTTGTAATTTAGCCATTATTTATTTTCCCTCCTTAATTATATAATTCTTCAACTGATTTGCCGCGTAAT
Source organism: Staphylococcus croceilyticus (assembly GCF_002902575.1). GTDB lineage: Bacteria > Bacillota > Bacilli > Staphylococcales > Staphylococcaceae > Staphylococcus > Staphylococcus croceilyticus. The sequence continues at coordinate 38,785 of NZ_PPRD01000033.1, forward strand.
TTAGCAACATCTTCAGCGTTTTTAAGGTTTTGTAAACCATTGATTGTAGCACGAACCATGTTAATTGGTGTGTTAGATCCTAATGATTTACTTAAGATATCAGTGATACCTGCTAATTCTAATACGGCACGTACTGGACCACCAGCGATAACTCCTGTACCAGGTGCAGCTGGTTTCATAAATACGCTACCAGAACCATAACGACCAGTGATAATGTGTGGAGTTGTTCCTTCAACACGTGGAACGACTACTAAATCTTTTTTAGCTGCTTCTACAGCTTTTTTGATAGCTTCTGGTACCTCTTGTGCTTTACCAGTACCGAAACCTACACGACCATTTTTATCTCCAACTACTACTAATGCAGTGAAACGGAAACGACGTCCACCTTTAACAACTTTAGCAACACGGTTGATTGTAACAACGCGCTCTTCAAATTCTTTCGTTTCTTCTTCTCTACGAGCCATGTGTTTGTCCCTCCTTTAAATTAAAATTCTAATCCGCTTTCTCTAGCAGCTTCAGCTAATGCTTTCACACGACCATGGTATAAGTAACCGCCACGATCAAACACGATTTCTTTAATACCTTTGTCAGATGCTTTTTTAGCAATTGCTTCTCCTACTTTAGTTGATAAATCAACTTTTGAAGAAGATTCGTTAGCAATGTCTTTATCTTTTGATGAAGCTTGAGCTAATGTTTGACCATTAACGTCATCAATGATTTGAGCATAAATGTGTTTGTTTGAACGATATACATTTAAACGTGGTTTTTCAGCTGTACCTGATAATTTAGTACGCACACGAGCATGTCTTTTCAAACGCACTTTGTTTTTATCAATTTTACTGATCATATTATTACTCCTTTCTTGAGAGAGTTATCTATTATTTACCAGTTTTACCTTCTTTACGGCGAACATATTCACCTTGGTAACGGATACCTTTTCCTTTGTAAGGTTCTGGAGGTCTTACTGAACGGATGTTAGAAGCGATAGCTCCAACTTGTTCTTTAGATACACCAGATACGCGTACTGTTGTGTTTTTCTCTACTGCGAAAGTAATGCCATTTTCAGCTTTAATTTCAACAGGATGAGAGTAACCAACGTTTAATACTAAGTCATTACCTTGCATTTGAGCACGGTAACCTACACCAACAAGTTCAAGTGTTTTTTCAAAACCTTGAGAAACACCTTGTACCATATTGTTTAATAAAGCACGAGTTGTACCGTGAACTGTTCTGTCTTCTTTAGAATCAGTAGGTCTTACAACTTCTAATGTGTTTTCTTCTTGTTTGAAAGTCATTCTTTCATTAAATGTTCTAGTTAATTCACCTTTTGGACCTTTTACAGTAGCTGTATGACCATCAAAAGTTACTGTAACGTCGCTAGGAATGTCAATAATTTTCTTACCAACACGACTCATGTTATGGCACCTCCTTATTTATTATTACCAAACGTATGCGATAATTTCTCCACCAACATTACGTTTTCTAGCTTCTTTATCAGTGATAACACCTTCAGAAGTTGAAACTAATGCAATACCTAAACCGTTTAATACTTTAGGTACTTCGTTAGCTTTAGCATAAACACGTAAACCTGGTTTAGAGATACGTTTTAATCCTGTGATAACACGTTCATTGTTTTGACCATATTTTAAGAATAAACGAATAACACCTTGTTTATCATCTTCAACATATTCTACGTTTTTAATGAAACCTTCATTTTTTAAGATTTCAGCAATTTGTTTTTTAATGTTAGACGCAGGTAATTCTAATTTCTCGTGACGCACCATGTTTGCGTTTCTTACACGAGTAAGCATATCTGCGATTGGATCTGTCATTGTCATTGATTGTTGCCTCCTTTCAGACTCTTTATATTACCAGCTAGCTTTACGTACGCCAGGAATTTGGCCTTTGTAAGCTAATTCACGGAAACAAATACGGCATAATTTGAATTTACGATATACAGAATGTGGACGACCACAACGTTCACAACGAGTATATTCACGTACTGCATATTTTTGTTTTTTCTGTTGCTTAGCAACCATAGAAGTTTTAGCCACTTAATTAGCCTCCTTTTTAGAGATTATTTACGAAATGGCATACCGAAGTTTGTTAACAATTCACGAGCTTCCTCGTCAGTGTTAGCAGTTGTTACGATAACAATATCCATTCCTCTTACTTTACTTACTTTATCATAATCGATTTCTGGGAAAATTAATTGTTCTTTAACTCCTAAAGTGTAGTTACCGCGACCATCGAATGCTGTTTTAGAAACACCTTGGAAGTCACGTACACGAGGTAATGAAACTGCGATTAATTTATCTAAGAATTCATACATTCTTTCTCCGCGAAGAGTAACTTTTGCACCGATTGGCATACCTTCACGTAAACGGAATGTTGCAACTGATTTTTTAGCTTTTGTGATTAATGGTTTTTGACCAGTGATTAATTCTAACTCTTCAACAGCATTATCTAATACTTTAGAGTTTTGAACTGCATCACCTACACCCATATTTACAACGATTTTTTCGATTTTTGGTACTTCCATTACAGAACTATAGTTGAATTTTTTTACTAAGTTTTCAGTAACTTCAGTATTGTATCTTTCTTTTAAACGGTTCAAAGTGGATCCTCCTTTCAACTAGTTATTAATTATTAGATTTGATTTCTTCGCCTGATTTTTTAGCGATACGAACTTTTTTACCATCTACAAATTTGTAACCAACACGTGTAGGTTCATTTGTTTTAGGGTCTAATAATTGTACGTTAGAAACATGGATAGCTGCCTCTGTTTCTAAGATTCCACCTTCAGGATTTAATTGAGTTGGTTTTTGGTGTTTTTTAATAACGTTAACACCTTCCACAACGACACGGTCTTTTTTAGGTTCAGTAGCGATTACTTTACCTTCTTTACCTTTGTCTTTACCTGCGATAACTTTTACGTTGTCACCTTTTTTGATATGCATGTGGGCACCTCCTTAAATGATTTGGTTTATATATATTAAAGTACTTCTGGTGCTAATGATACGATTTTCATGAAGTTACCTTCACGTAATTCACGAGCAACAGGACCAAAGATACGAGTACCACGTGGGCCTTTGTCATCACGAATGATAACACATGCATTTTCATCAAATTTGATATAAGAACCATCATTACGACGTACGCCTGATTTAGTTCTAACTACAACAGCTTTGACTACGTCACCTTTTTTAACAACGCCACCTGGTGTTGCATTTTTAACAGTACATACGATAACATCGCCGATGTTCGCTGTTTTGCGACCAGATCCACCTAATACTTTAATTGTAAGAACTTCACGAGCACCAGAGTTGTCTGCTACTTTTAAACGTGTTTCTTGTTGGATCATTAGTTAAACCTCCCTTATCTCTAATCTTGAATTAAATAATTACTGATTCTTCAACAATTTCTACTAAACGGAAACGTTTAGAAGCTGATAAAGGACGAGTTTCTTGAATTTTAACAATGTCCCCTAATTTAGCTGAGTTGTTTTCATCATGAGTTTTATATTTTTTAGAGTATTTTACTCGTTTGCCGTATAATTTGTGTGTTTTGTAAGTTTCAACAAGTACAGTAATAGTTTTGTCCATTTTATCTGAAACAACTTTACCTACATAAACTTTACGATCGTTTCTTTCACTCACTTTTGTAACCTCCTCTTTCATATAAATTATTGATTAGCTTTACTTTGTTCGATTTCTCTTTCACGAGCAACAGTTTTTAGACGTGCAATCGTTTTTCTAACTGTACGAATACGTGCAGTTTCCTCTAATTGACCTGTAGCTAACTGAAAGCGTAGGTTAAAAAGCTCTTCTTTTGAAGATTTGATTTGTTCTTCGATTTCTGAAGTGGTTAAGTCTCTAATTTCCTTAGCTTTCATTTGTTTCACCACCCAATTCTTCACGTTTTACAAACTTAGTTTTTACAGGAAGTTTGTGACTTGCTAAACGTAATGCTTCACGAGCGACTTCTTCAGATACACCCGCAACTTCAAATAAGATTCTACCTGGTTTCACAACTGCGATCCAGCCTTCAACAGCACCTTTACCGGCACCCATACGTACTTCTAAAGGTTTTTTAGTATATGGTGTATGAGGAAAGATTTTAATCCAAACTTTCCCGCCACGTTTCATATAACGTGTCATAGCAATACGAGCAGATTCGATTTGACGAGATGTGATCCAAGAAGTTGTAGTTGCTTGTAAACCAAACTCACCAAATGTTACAAAGTTACCGCCTTTAGAACGACCAGTTGTTTTTGGACGATGTTGACGACGATATTTAACACGTTTTGGTAGTAACATTATTATTTTCCTCCTTCACTAGTATTCTTAGTAGGAAGAACTTCACCACGATAGATCCATACTTTAACACCTAATTTACCGTAAGTAGTGTCAGCTTCAGCATGTGCGTAATCAATGTCAGCACGTAAAGTATGAAGTGGAACAGTTCCTTCTGAATATTGTTCAGCACGAGCGATGTCAGCTCCGCCTAAACGACCTGATACTTGAGTTTTGATACCTTTAGCACCAAGTTTCATAGCTCTTGAAATAGCTTGTTTTTGTACACGACGGAATGAAGCACGGTTTTCTAATTGACGTGCGATATTCTCAGCAACTAAACGAGCATCGATATCAACTTTTTTGATTTCGATAACGTTGATGTGTACTTTTTTATCAGTTAATGTGTTTAATTTGTTACGAAGTTTTTCAATTTCAGAACCGCCTTTACCAATTACCATACCTGGTTTACCAGTGTGAATAGCAATGTTAATACGGTTAGCAGCACGTTCGATTTCAACGTGAGAAACTGATGCTTCTTTTAATTCGTTATCAATAAATTTACGGATTCTTAAATCTTCGTGTAAAAGTGAAGCGAAGTCTTTTTCAGCGTACCATTTAGCTTCCCAGTCACGAATGACTCCGACACGAAGTCCGATAGGATTAATTTTTTGACCCACAGTATTCCCTCCTTAAATAATTATTAAGCTTCTTTAGCTTCTTCTTTACCGTCACTTACGACGATTGTAATGTGGCTTGTACGTTTGTTAATTGCACTTGCACGACCTTGTGCACGTGGACGGAAACGTTTTAAAGTTGGTCCTTCGTTTGCATATGCTTCTTTAACAACTAACTCATCAGTGTTCATGTCATAGTTGTGTTCAGCATTTGCTAAAGCGGACATTAATACTTTTTCGATTACTGGTGATGAAGCTTTGTTAGTTAATTTTAAAATTGCAATAGCTTCTCCAGCGCTTTTACCTCTAATTAAGTCAAGAACTAATCTTACTTTACGAGGTGCGATTCTGATTGTTCTAGCAACCGCTTTTGCTTCCATTAGGATTTCCTCCTCTACTTCTATTTATTATCTTCTAGTTTTTTTATCGTCTGCAGCATGTCCTTTGAATGTACGAGTTGGAGCAAATTCACCTAATTTGTGACCTACCATATCCTCAGTTACATATACAGGTACATGTTTACGACCATCGTATACTGCAAAAGTATGACCGATGAAATTTGGGAAAATTGTAGAACGACGTGACCATGTTTTGATTACTTGTTTCTTTTCACTTCCGTCTTGAGCTTCTACTTTTTTCATTAAATGATCATCGACGAAAGGTCCTTTTTTAATACTACGAGCCATTTGGGCGCCTCCCTTCTTATTGTGTGCGTGCAGCTGTTACGCCGCACACCCAAATAAGTTGTTATTATTTTTTCTTACGTCCACGAACGATAAGTTTGTCTGATGATTTTTTACCACGACGAGTTTTCTTACCAAGCGTTGGTTTACCCCATGGTGACATTGGAGATGGTCTACCGATAGGAGCACGACCTTCACCACCACCGTGTGGGTGATCGTTAGGGTTCATTACAGAACCACGAACTGTTGGACGGATACCTTTCCATCTAGAACGTCCGGCTTTACCAACGTTAACTAGTTCGTGTTGTAAGTTACCAACTTGACCGATTGTAGCACGGCATGTTGATAAGATCATACGAACTTCACCAGAACGTAATCTGATTAATACGTATTTACCTTCTTTACCAAGTACTTGTGAACTTGCACCTGCTGAACGAGCAAGTTGTCCACCTTTACCAGGTTTTAATTCGATATTGTGAATTACAGTACCAACTGGAATGTAATGTAATGGTAATGCATTACCAACTTTGATATCTGCATTTTCACCACTTTCAACTGTTTGGCCTACTTGTAATCCTTTAGGAGCGATGATGTAGCGTTTTTCACCATCTGCATATACTAATAATGCAATGTTTGCTGAACGGTTTGGATCATATTGAATTGAATCAACTTTTGCAGTGATTCCATCTTTATTACGTTTAAAATCGATAACACGGTATTGACGTTTGTGTCCTCCACCATGATGGCGAACAGTCAATTTACCTTGGTTGTTACGGCCCGCTCTTTTCGGTAGCGGTTGTAATAATGACTTTTCAGGTGTTGATTTCGTAATTTCTGCGAAATCTAAGCTAGTCATATTACGACGACCATTTGTTATTGGCTTATATTTTTTAAGAGCCATTGTCGCTTACCTCCTTAATGGTAACATTTATTTTATTTTTTAGTTGAATAAATCGATTGAACCTTCTTTTAGTTTAACAATCGCTTTTCTTCTTTTATTTGTATAGCCTTGGTAACGGCCCATACGTTTTTTCTTAGGTTTGTAGTTGATGATGTTAACACTTTCAACTTTTACGTCGAAAATTTCTTCAACTGCAATTTTAACTTGTGTTTTGTTAGCACGAGTATCTACGTCAAAAGTATATTTGTCTTCAGCCATAGCTTCAGAAGATTTTTCAGTGATTACGGGGCGCTTAAGAACATCTCTTGCTTCCATTATCCGAGCACCTCCTCAACTTTTTTCGCAGCTGATTCAGTGATAATAACACTATCAGCGCTAGTAATATCTAATACGTTTAAACCTTGTGCAGTGCTTACTTGTACACCAGGGATGTTACGTGCAGATAATTCAACATTTACGTCATCATTTTCAGTAACAACTAAAACTTTTTTAGGTTGTTCAAGTGTAGTTAATACATTTTTGAATTCTTTTGTTTTTGGAGCATCAAAACCAAAAGTATCAACAATTGTAAAGTTGTTTTCTTGAACTTTGAATGATAATGCTGAACGTAATGCTAAACGACGCATTTTCTTAGGCATTTTGTATGCGTAACTTCTTGGTGTTGGTCCGAATACGATACCACCACCACGCCATTGTGGAGCACGAATTGTACCTTGACGCGCACGTCCTGTACCTTTTTGTCTCCATGGTTTACGTCCACCGCCGCGTACTGCTGAACGGTTTTTAACTGCGTGAGTTCCTTGACGTAATGAAGCACGTTGTAAATTAATTGCTTCGAAAAGAACACTGTTGTTTGGTTCGATAGCGAATACTGAATCGCTTAATTCAACTGAACCTGATTTAGATCCGTCTACTTTTAATACATCATAATTAGCCATTATGCTTTTCCTCCTTTCGCTACTTATTATTTATTACCTTTTTTAATTGAAGTTTGGATTTCTACGAAACCTTTTTTAGGTCCAGGTACATTACCTTTTACTAAAATAACATTGTTATCAGTGTCAATTTGAACAACTTCTAAGTTTTGAACTGTAACTGTGTTACCACCCATACGTCCAGGCATTTTTTGGCCTTTGAATACTCTTGAAGCATCTGAAGCCATACCTACTGAACCTGGCGCTCTGTGGAAATGAGAACCGTGAGCCATTGGTCCACGTGCTTGGCCATGACGTTTAATTGCACCTTGGAAACCTTTACCTTTTGAAGTACCTGTTACATCAATGATGTCTCCAGCTTCAAAAGTATCAACTGTGACTTCTTGACCTACTTCGTATTCATCAACGTTAACGTTTCTGAATTCACGAATGAAGCGCTTAGGTGCTGTGCCTGCTTTTTTAGCGTGACCTTCAGCTGGTTTGTTAGCATATTTATTTGATTTAGCATCTTTTTTATATGCTTTTTTGTCTTCAAAACCTACTTGGATAGCGTTATAACCATCAACTTCTTCAGTTTTCTTTTGTAATACTACGTTTTGACTTGCTTCTACTACTGTAACTGGGATTAATTCACCGTTTTCTCCGAATACTTGAGTCATCCCAATTTTTCTTCCTAAGATTCCTTTGGTCATCGAAAGTCCACCTCCTAAAATTTATCTATTATAATTTAATTTCGATGTCTACACCAGATGGTAAGTTTAAGCCCATTAAAGCATCAACTGTTTTTGGTGTTGGGTTAACAATATCGATTAAACGTTTGTGTGTACGTTGTTCGAATTGTTCACGAGAATCTTTGTACTTGTGTACCGCACGAATGATTGTGTAAACTGATTTCTCAGTTGGTAATGGAATTGGTCCAGAAACATCTGCACCAGAACGTTTTGCAGTTTCAACAATTTTCTCTGCTGATTGATCAATCACTCGGTGATCATAAGCTTTTAATCTGATTCTGATTTTTTGTTTTGCCATAATTTTCCCTCCTTGTTCGTCTACATTTAAGTGATAGACTTCTCCACGAAAACTATCTCACACAACGCCATGGCAAAGCGGCCGGGTGTGTCAGTAACCTTTCGCTTCATCGCTTTCTTCAAGTCCAACATTAGATATGATACATGAAAAACATTGATAAATCAAGGTTTTTCTGTAACTTTTTATGTTCTTGTCTAACACATACTTAAGTATTGTACTGGAAATGTTTATGTAGTTCAACCATTTTGGGTAAATTTTTTCCCTTTTTTCTAAATTTCATTATAATGGGTATATAAAGTAATGAGATGAAGTCAATTTCACTATATATAAATGAATGTTTTAATAACAAATATATCTCATTTATTTCATGCTCATGAATAATATGGAGGTGAATGATTAATGAAAAGCGGTGTTAAAGTTACATTAGCGATTCTAAGTTTCTTTTTATTAGCATGTGAATTTTTCTATGGTATTCCATTTCTAGGTGGTAGCGTCATTTTGAGTTTTGGTTGGCATCCACTTTTATTGAATGCTTTCTTATATTTAATAGTAGGAATTGTTTTACTTGTTGATTCTCAAAATGCTATTAAGCCAATGGCAATTATTCCTTTAATAGGACTTATTGGTTCATTTATTGCGTTTATACCTGTTGTCGGTATGTTTACGCACTGGGTACTCTTCTTCTTAATGGTATTCTTTGTATTTATCGTTTTAAGTGCACCAACTTATCTTCCTAATAAAGATGCTCGCGTAATCTATACTCAATATAAAGACAGAGATGAACATCGTAGATAATTTTTAATAATAGACAAAAGACGAGGTAGCCCTTTTCAAGGCTACCTCGTCTTTTATTTTAACCGTGTACAAATACAAAGTATAAAATGAATAATACCATTAATACATACATAATTGGATGTACTTCTTTATGTTTTTTAGTAATTAACATTGTAATAGGATAGAATACAAATCCACATGCGATACCAGTCGCAATTGAATATGATAAAGGCATCATAATAATTGTAATAAATGCTGGTACAGCTACTTCAAATTTTTTCCAATTAATTTCCGCAAAGTTCGCAGCCATTAAAATACCAACCACTACTAATGCTGGAGTAGTTACAGCACTAGTAACCACTTCAATTAATGGACTAAAGAATAGAGCTAATAAGAAACAGAAACCTGTAACAACACTAGCAAATCCAGTACGTGCGCCTACAGCTACACCTGAAGTTGATTCGATATATGATGTAGTTGTTGTTGTACCAAAGATAGCACCTACAATTGTTGCTAATGAATCGGCAAATAAAGCTCTACCTGCTCTAGGTAATTTGTTATCTTTCATCATTCCTGCTTGTGTTGCAACTGCAACTAATGTTCCTGCAGTATCAAAGAAATCAATAAAGAAGAACGTTAAGATAACAATTAAGAACTGAATAGTAAATAATTGACTTGGATCTTTAAATGCTTCAAATGCGGCACCAAATGTTGGCGTGATACTTGGAATCTTACCTACAACGCCTGATGGTGGATGAATTAAACCAGTTAACATACCAGTAATTGCAGTAATAATCATACCAATGAAGATTGAACCCGGTACTTTTTTAGCATAAAGAATAATTGTTACTATGATACCAAAGATTGCTAATAATACTGGACCTTTTGTTAAATGTCCAAGTGTTACTAAAGTAGAATCATTTTTCACAATAATTCCTGCACTTTGTAAACCTACAAATGTAATGAATAACCCGATACCAGCTGAAACAGCCATTTTCATCTGATAAGGAATAGCATTAATAATTGTCTCTCGCCACCCAGTAGCAGTAAGGATAGCAAAGAATATTCCTGAACAAAGCACCCCAGTTAAACCAATTTGCCAAGGAATACCCATTGTTAAAACAACTGTAAAAGCGAAGAATGCGTTAAGTCCCATACCAGGTGCTAAGGCAATTGGATATTTAGCGATAAGACCCATGAATAATGAACCAACGAAAGCGGCTAGTGCTGTCGCTACAAAAATTGCACCTTGGTCCATTCTCATATCCGCAGAGATACCTTTTACTCCAGCTAAACTTAAAACTTGTGGGTTAACGGCTAAGATATATGCCATTGATAAGAAAGTTGTGATACCACCGATGATTTCTTTCTTATAGTTAGTACCATACTTGTCGAATTGGAAGTATTTTTTCACGGCTTTAAACTCCTTTTTTTGAAATACTTTAATATTTTAATATTACTTTTCGAAAAACACAATACTAAAAACGAACTTTTATTAGAAGATAACGCTTTAAGTTCGATTTTATCTAAAGTTTTAAATTTTTCAGTGCATCTTTAAACGGATTATTGTCGATTGTTTCATCTTTATTCATATATTTCTTCATATCTTTTTTAGAAACTTTACCGCTCGCTTTATTTTTTAATCGTTGATCCATATGTGCTTGCGTTTCAGTATGACCACAAACACAGCGATAGACCGCATCTTTCCCTCTGCCGAATAACGTCATTTTCTTTTTACAATTTGGACAACGTGCATTGGTTTTGCGTTGCACATTCTTCTTCGTATTACATGATGGATCTTGGCAAACGAGCATCTGACCATTTTTTGTTTTTACTTTAATCATGAATTTCCCGCATGTTGGGCATTCTGTCGTTGTTAAATTGTCATGCTTATATTTTTGTTCGCTGTTTTTAATTTTATTGACGATATCTTTCGTAAAACCTTTCATTTCATTAATAAATTGTTGAGCGTTGTATTTCCCCTTTTCAATCATCAATAACTTCTCTTCCCATTCAGCCGTTAATAATGGTGAAGTAAGTTCTTGCGGCGCTAACTCTAATATTTGTTTGCCTTTTGACGTTACTTTGATTTTACCGTCTCTTGATTCAATCGCATTAATATTAAACAGTTTTTCAATAATATCTGCTCTAGTCGCAACTGTACCAATACCGCCAGTTTGTTTAAGCGTATTCGCATGCTTTTTATTATTTAACTGAATATAATTCTGAGGATTCTCCATTGCTTTAAGCAACGTACCTTCATTAAAGTACTCAGGTGGCGTCGTTTCGTGTTCATTCACTTTAATATTTTGAATTTTGTACGTTTCTCCTTTTTGAAAATGAAGTTCCTGTACTTGATGATTGGAATCATTTCTAAGCGCCTTAAACCCTAGTTGACGTGTCACCTTGTCATTAAACTCAAACGTATAGTTGTTTACATCTAACTTCACTTTAACCGCTTCATATTCATGTGGCATCATCAATGATTCTAAAAATCTTTCTGCTACCATTAAATAAACTTTCTCTTCTCTATTACTCAAATTTTGCATATCTGGACGGACTTCTGTTGGAATAATAGCGTGGTGATCCGATACTTTCTGATTATTAAAGATACGCATTTTAGGCGAATATGATTTATTAATTAATGGACGAATATTATCTTTATAGTCAGTAGCTAATAATGCTTGTAGACGTTCCTTAATTGTGTCCGCCATATCTTCTGATAAATAATTAGAATCCGTACGTGGATACGTTAATATTTTATGGCGTTCGTATAAATTTTGAATGGTATTTAACGTCTCTTTAGGCCCCATTTTGAATCGTTGATAGGCTTCTTGTTGTAAATCCGTTAAATTATAAAGTGGTCTAGGATAACTTTTCTTCACTTTTGATTCTACATACTCAATGTGCCCCTGTGCATGTTTAACCTTTTCAGCAATCGTATCAATTTCATCTCTATTCACTATGCGCTTATCCGTTTTTAATTGGAAAGTTATTCCATTAACTTGCACGCCCAATGTATAGTATTTCTGAGGTTTAAAATGATTAATATCCTGTTGGCGAGAATGCACAAGTTGAATCGTTGGTGTTTGTACCCTACCTAGTGATAATTGAGCATCATATTTCGTAGTTAAGGCACGTGTCGCATTAATACCGACAATCCAATCCGCTTCACTACGGGCTAATGCAGCGCGATATAAATCATTATAGGCTCTCCCATCTTTTAAATGTTTGAATCCTTGTTGAATCGCCTTTTTAGTCACCGAACTAATCCACAAACGTTTAATTGGTTTCTTATTTCTGACTTTGTCCAATATAAGACGTGCGACAAGTTCCCCTTCTCGACCAGCATCTGTCGCGATAATAATGTCTTTTACTTCATTTTGTAAAATGAGGGATTTAACTGTTTTAAATTGCTTACTCGTCTTTCCGATTACAATCGTTTGCATGCGCTTTGGAATAATAGGTAAATCTTCAAGTTTCCATTCTTTATAAGCTTTATCATAATGTTCTGGTTGTGCATTGGTCACAAGATGCCCTAATGCCCAAGTAACAATGTAACGCTCATTTTCAATAAAGCCATTGCGCTTTCCTTTTATGTTTAAAGCCTCAGCAATATCACGTGCTACTGAAGGCTTTTCCGCTAAAATAAGTGATTTCATAAAACTTTCCTTTCAATATAACGCTTGGTTATAGACAAATTTTATTCATATGTCTCTAATTGTAACATGTAAAGCAATGGACATAACTTTCAATTAAATGTAAATGAATTTATAATTAATGTAGAAGTTTAGACCGAAACGGAGGTACGCTATGGATATAGTTAAATTAAGCGATTTAAACCAAATTATGTCTTTTTTAGAAACGTCGTCAAACGAATTTGCCTCTTATATATATAAGTTACCTACCAATCAAGATGAGATGAAAGCGTTATTGGAACAGTCTCTTATATCTCCTGGGATATTCTCACTAAGTGAAAATGATACTATCACTGCTTTAATTACTGCTATTGAGTATGAAGATAATAAATTTAAAGTAGTAGGACCATTTGTAAATCCTGAAGTCTCTTTTAGTCAAAGTGACTATCACTTATTATTTAATGCATTTCGTGATGCTCAAGATAGTGAGGCTGTGTTTAACTTTTCTTATAATGAATGTGTTCAAACTTCAAAGCCTTTAATGAAAGATATAGATGCTAGTTACAATTTTACTGATTACTATCTTAATGTAGGGTCACCTATACAACAATCTGATCATCTTCAAAATATTATTGAATATCAACCAGGTTTTCAACGCGCTTTTACTAAATTACATCAACAGACGTTTAAACATAGCGTACTTTCGGCTCAAGAAATTATACAATCCCTTGATGAGAATAACCATCTATTCTTATTTGTAAGTGAGGGACTATTGAAAGGTTACTTATATTTACAAGTATCTCCTCAAACTTCAGTCGCTGAAATACGTTATTTTAGTTCACACACAGATTATCGTTTGATGGGCATCGCATTTGATTTATTATCCTTCGCTATTGATTATGCATTTAACCATTATGAATTAGAGAAAGTATATTTTAAAATTCGTAGTAAAAATGCGACATTAGTCGAACGCTTTAATGAATTAGGTTTTAAAATAGACACTGAATACAAGAAATATAAATATTTATCTTCAACTCTTCATTAACATTAATATGAATAACGTATGTCTACGATTTTCAAAAATTCGAAATCGTAGGCATTTTTATTTTCAAAAGTTTAGATATTCTTGAGCAATTCAATTTTCACGTAATATAATTTCAGATACACTAATTTCAAGTGTTACAAGAAAGGAACACTGTAATGAATGTATAAGGAGAGTGAGTAAATAATGCATTTTCTTGATTTCTTAATTGCATTATTACCAGCGCTATTTTGGGGGAGCGTTGTTTTAATCAATGTGTTCGTAGGTGGCGGACCTTACAACCAAATTCGCGGTACAACGCTAGGTACTTTAATCGTTGGGATTATATTACTGCTATGCGGTAAGGCTGAATTTAGCAACATCACTGTTATTATTGTAGGCTTAATTTCTGGTGCGCTTTGGGCATTTGGTCAAGGTAACCAGTTACGTTCTGTACAACTTATTGGAGTATCTAAAACGATGCCTATTTCAACAGGGATGCAATTAGTAGGTACAACATTATTTAGTGCCATTTTCTTAGGAGAATGGAGTACAGGCACACAAGTAACAATGGGACTTATCGCTATGGTATTACTTGTTACTGGTATCGCATTAACTTCATTAAAAGCTAAAAACGAAAGAAAATCTAATGATCCTGAATTTAAAAAAGCGATGATGATTTTAATTATCTCTACAATTGGCTATGTCGGTTATGTAGTTATTGGAGATATCTTTGGTGTTAGCGGTACAGATGCTTTATTCTTCCAATCAATTGGTATGGCTATTGGTGGTTTCTTACTATCAATGAAACACGAAACAAATATCAAATCAACTGCACTGAACCTTATCCCTGGTATAGTATGGGCAGTTGGTAACTTATTTATGTTCTATTCACAACCTAAAGTCGGTGTAGCTACAAGTTTCTCATTATCACAATTACTTGTTATAGTTTCTACACTTGGTGGTATCTTCCTATTAGGTGAGAAAAAAGATAAACGCCAAATGATTGGTATTTGGTCAGGTATCGTATTAATCATCATTGCTGCAATTATCTTAGGTAACTTAAAGTAATTGTGTTTAAATATTGAAGGAGGAATTAAGATGTTTCCAGATTTAGAAAATAAAGTAGTTGTTATTACAGGTGCAAGTAGTGGCATTGGTAAATCATTCGCCGAAAACTTTGGTAAAGCAAAAGCAAAAGTCGTTTTAAATTATCGTTCAGATCATAATTTAGATGAGATTGAAAACCTTAAAAAGACCATTTCTAATGCAGGTGGCCAAGCAATTGCTGTTCAAGGCAATGTAGCTGTCGAAGATGACGTTAAAAATTTAATTCAATCAGCTATTAATGAATTTGGTACGTTAGACATCATGATTAATAATGCTGGCTTTGAGAAACCTATCCCTTCTCATAAAATGTCACTAGATGAATGGCAAAAAGTGATCGATATTAATTTAACAGGTGCTTTTATTGGTTCACGTGAAGCGGTTAATCAATTCTTAAAAGAAGATAAAAAAGGTGTCATTATTAATACATCAAGCGTGCATGATACAATTCCATGGCCAAACTATGTTAACTACGCTGCAAGTAAAGGCGGCTTAAAATTAATGATGGAAACAATGTCTATGTAATATGCACAATATGGTATTCGTATTAATAACATTTCACCAGGCGCTATTGTTACGGAACATACGAAAGAAAAATTCTCTGATCCAGAAACACGAGCTGAAACGCTAGAAATGATTCCAGCTAGAGAAATTGGCGAAGCACAAGACATTTCAAACGTAGCGTTATTCTTAGCTTCTGACATGGCAAGCTATATCCACGGTACAACAATCTACGTGGATGGTGGAATGACAAATTATCCTGCCTTTATGGGTGGAAAAGGATAATCAAATACTTAAGCATCCAATCCACCATAGAATACAACACTATTCATAAGAAAGTTTCATACTTATTAAAAAAAGCAAGCAACTCAATCCGTGAGTTGCTTGCTTTTTTCATACTAAATCAATTCATTATACAAATAATGCTTGATATACATATAAAATAATAATACTTATTACGATAGAAATATTGGTTACCATGCCTATGAGTGGTAGTGTCTTATATTTAAATTGAATAGAATACGGAATAATAGCTACCCCTACTGGTAATAACCAAGCAATAAGTAAAGTCGTTTTAATCATATCATCTGATACTGGTAAGAAATAATGTACCATCAAACCAACAAATAAACCTAAGCCATAATGTGCGGCTAAATATTTGATTGCAATTGGTAAAAAATGGCGTTCAATTTTAAAGTTAAGCATCACGCCTAGTAGTATCATTGATAAAGGCATGTTAGCTTTTGAAATAATAGTAAAGAAATCAATAGCTACGTGTGGTAAATGAATGTTAGACATGTTTAATATAAACATGACGATATATGTCACTAATGGCACAGAGGTAATTAACTTTTTCCCTAAAAATTTAAAATTGAATTGGTCGGCCCCTTCACTAAAATAACTTCCTACAAAATACGTAACACCAAACATAATAATGGCACCGCCTATGTCCGCCATACCGAAGTAAACCATGCCATTCTTCGGCCAAATTGTATTGACTAATGGATAGGCAAATAAACCAATATTTAATGAAGCTGTCATCATCCCTACTGAACCCTTAATATGATTATCATGTTTCCTAAATAGCGTGATGACGATTAACTTGGCAAGGACACCATAAACAATCATCATAATGGGTAGAATTGAAAATGAAAAATCTAAATCAGCACTATTTAGATTAACGATAACTAAAGAAGGTAATGTGACATTTAAAACGAGGGTAGAAAGTACTTGACTGTCTGCTGCTTTTAAGAAGTTAATCCTCTTCAAGAGATATCCTAATACAATTAATAAAATAATCATTACAAATTGCTCTGTCACTTCAATGCCTTCTTTCTTATTTACTGTCTTATTACAGTTAATAACTGTAACACAATTTACATAATTTTTAGAAGTGTCTTGTTCATGCTATAATTCAACTAAATTAGAAAGCCACATAAAAAGGAGTGCCATACATCATGGATTTAGAATCACAATTAGCTGAACTTAAATATGATTACACGCGTTTACAAAATGATTTAGAGAAACGTGAATCATTAAATCAAAATATAGACCCTTTATTGAAACAATTAGAAGATATTGAGCAAGAAATTGCTAACATTCGTTCAAAATTACGTCAGAAATAAGAGACGGAAGCCTCTAGTCAGAAAGATATCAGAATGCTATGATATTAGTCATGATAGAAAGGATGTTATCAGGTGAAACTTTACCTACTTTTATTACCTATATTATATCTTATTGTTAGTTACATCACTATTTTTAAAATGCACTCTGTATTCACGCGTATTTTAAGAATTGTTATGGGCATATTATTATTGTTTGTGGTAGCAATTACTACTTTAAAATTCCCTACAGAGAATTGGTGGGTCTTCGTTGTTCTAGCTCTTCTAGTAGGTAATGTTGAAGTTACTGCATTCAAAGCTTTAAAGAATGATCACAAAGGTGTTTCAATTCTAAATATTTTATCATTAATATTATTCGTGATATACATTATTTTAACTTTCGTGATGTATTAACGACAAAACTACATTACAACTTTCAAATTTTTGAAAAATAGAGAGGGTGTGCTTCTGTTCTTGAAACAGAAGCCGCCCTCTCTATTTATTTATCTACGTGTTAATTTATTTTTCAAAGTAAATAAAATTTCATAAATGACTGGGACTACAATTAATGTGAGTAATGTAGATGATACTAAACCACCAATAACCGTAGCTGCCATACCTTTAGAAATAAGAATTGAACTATCTTGACCGAATAGAAGTGGTAATAATGCACCGATTGTAGCAATCGCCGTCATTAAGATAGGTCTAATACGTGTGCCACCCGCTTCGAGTAACGCGTCTTTCATAGGCATGCCTTGTTGCTCATTAGTAATCACCCTATCAATCAACACGATGGCATTGGTTACTACGATACCAATCAACATTAATATACCAATTAAACTTGGTACAGAAATCGTTTCACCTGTAATAAGTAATGCAAGCACAACACCGATGACTGTAAATGGTAATGAGAATAATATTGTAAATGGCGCTAAACCACCTTTGAATGTAATAACTAATACTAAGTAAACAATCACGATAGCAACTAACATTGCAAAGGCTAATTGGCTTATAGCTTGATTAATATCATCAGTCGCACCACCAACATTAATCTTCACATTGTCTGGTTTATCGATTTTATTCACTTTTTGCATAACTTTACTTGATGTACCACCTACGTCAGAAGCAATGACCTTACCTGAAACGGTAGTTGAATAATCGCCATCTTCTTGGTTAAGTTGGCTTGGCGTAGTTGTATGTTCAAGTTTAGCAATATCTTTTAGTTTTACTTTTTCACCAGTTGGCGATTGTAATTCAATATTATTGATTTTATCGCGTGACCAGTCTGTCTGTTTATTTTGTTTTACTTTAACATCTACTTTATTACCGTTTTCTTTGACAGTAGTAATTGTTTTTTCAGGTAAGTTTTCATTTAAGTTTAATGCTAACTGCCCAGCTGAAATACCTTTATCTGTCGCTTTATTTTGATCAACCTTAATCTCATATTGATCGTAAGTTTGAGATAAATCTGATTTCACGTTTGCTATGCCATCAACAGATTTCATTTTATCTTCAACTTTAGCAACAGTACCTTTAATTGCCTCAGGTGAAGGACCTTTAACGGTTACTTCTATTGAGTTATTACCAGCACCCGTGCCCATATCTAAATTTTTCCATTCTCCTGGGTCTTTCATTTGCGCTAAATGCGAAACGACTTTGTCAGGTTCTTCATCAAAGTTAGGCGTATCTTTATCATATTTCACCATAACGGCCATACTATTTGTACTACCTGTTGGATCTGCTGGAGAAGGACCTCCTACTGAATATTGAACGGTTTTAACTTTTTTCTTACTCTGTAAGTATTGTTGCGCTTCTTTAGCATGATCAAGCACCGCTTCTTTCGTTTCGCCAGGTTTAGGCGTATACGTTACAGCTAAGAATTTATCTTCCCCTGCTGAAATGAAACTTGTACCTAATTTAGCACCACCGAGCACGACACTTCCAACTAATATTACTAAACTGATAATAATAACAATCCATTTATGATTAAGTGACCAATTTAATACGCGTCGATAACCTCTACTAATCGCACCAAGACTTTTAGTTTCATTAGTACTAACTTGACGTTGTTTTGTTTTAATTCCTTTTTTGAAAAATGTAGAAGCCAACGCCGGCACGACGGTAATAGAAACTAATAATGATGCTAATAAACTGAAAGCAATTGCTAACGCAAATGGTCTAAACATCTCACCTACTGAACCAGATACAAAGGCAAGTGGTAAGAATACAATGATTGTAACGATAGTTGAAGATAAAATAGGCTTAAACACTTCACGTGTCGCCCTAATCACTAAATGATCACCTTTTAATGATTCATCTGGATCAGATAATCGTCGATAAATATTTTCTACTACTACGATGGAGTCGTCGATTACACGTCCAATTGCGATAGTTAACGCACCTAACGTTAAAATGTTTAACGATACGTTACTTAATTTCAAAGCAATTAATGCGATTAAAATAGATAACGGAATTGAAACAATAGAAATCGCTGTTGTTTTAATATTTCTTAAGAATAATAGGATAACGATAATTGCAACGATTGTACCTAATGCTGCTTTTTCAACCATTGTATAAAGTGAATCTTGAATTGGTTTAGCAGTATCCATTGTTTTAGTCGCTGTAATATCACTATTATTTTTTACAAACTCATCAATCTTTTTCTGAGTTTCGCGAGCGACTTGAACTGTATTGGCATCTTGGGCTTTCATCACTTGAACGTTAACTGCATCTTTCCCATTTGTTTTAGAAATAGATGAGCGTTCATCTCCAACAGTAACTTTAGCAAGATCTTTTAAAGGCACACTCGGCATTTCACCACTAGCGCCCATTGTCATAGAACTATTTTGAGATTTTTGACTACTACTTGAAGTAGAAGCATCGTCTCCAGTACTACTCATACTTTTACTATCAGAATCACTATCTCCACTACTTGATTGACCTTGTCCTCCTAAAGTAAGTGGTATTTTTAAATCTTTTAGTGCATCAACAGATTTAAATTGGCCGTCAACGACTAACGATTTTTCATTATTACCAAATTGGAATAAACCAAGGGGTGTTTCTCGAGTAGCTGTTTTAATATAATTCTCAACATCATCGGCAGTTAATCCTGCTTCATCAAGTTTATCTTGTTTAAATTTTATCGTAACTTGACGTGTTGTTTGACCATTTAATTGTGCATTTTGTACCCCGTCTACAGTTTGTAGTTTTGGAATTAATTGTTCATTAATTTCTTTCGTTGTCTTTTTCAAATCATTTTTACTATTTGTAAATGAATAAGCGACAATCGGGAATGCATCCATTGAATTTCGCGTTAACTCTGGTTCACTAATACCATCTTTAAAGTCTATTTTATCAATTTCTTTTTTCAAGACTTCTTCAGCTTTATCCATGTCAGTATTATTGTCATATTCTACACTTACAATCGAAGCATTTTGAATCGATTGTGTTTTAACACTTTTAACGTAAGCCAAAGACCTTACTTGTTTATCTATCTTTGAACTTATTTCATCTTGTGTGGTTTGTGGTGTAGCTCCAGGCATGGTTGTTTGTACAGATATTACTGGATTTTCAACATCAGGTAATAATTCAAGTTTTAATTTCGCACTTGAATAAACGCCACCTAAAATGACCAAGACTACCATTAAGAAGATAGCGAACTTATTACCCAATGAGAATTGAAGCATTTTCTTAATCATTACGTCACTTCCCTAAACATTTTAGTAACTCATTGCTGAATTTAAGTTTATCATCTAATCTAAAAAAATCTGAACGCTTCTGCCATTATAGAATCGTTCAGATGTCATTACTTGAATACTGATGTCTTTATTTACGTTTTAATTTACGAGAAAGTTTAATTTTAGCTTTAGTTAATCTAGGTTTAACTTGTTCAATTAACTGATAAAGCGGTTGATTTAATACATAGTCAAACTCGCCAATTTTTTCACTTAAATAAGTACCCCATACTTTTTTAAATGCCCATAATCCATAGTGCTCGGAACCTTTAGGTGGATTATTATCCGTACCACCGAAATCATATGTTGTCGCACCATGTTCTCTTGCATAACGCATCATTTCGTATTGCATATGATGGTTTGGTAAAAAGTCGCGGTAATCGTTTGAAGATGCACCATATAAGTAATATGATTTTTTACCTGCGAACATAAGTAAAGCACCTGATAAGTATACACCTTCTGGATGTTTTTGTTTCAAGCCTTCCATATCATTTTTTAATTCTGTTGTCTTAGATATTTTATTCTCAACATCATTAAGTTTATTTGCGTTTTTCTTATCATTTGGTTTATTTTCTAATTTAGTTTGAAGTTTTTCTTTTTCAGCTTCTTGTTCTGCTAAATCTTTATTAATTTGTTCTAACACTGGTTTAGGTTCTAATTTAACTAAGAATAACTCTGCGTCGCCATCTTCATGTAATGAATCATAAATATTTTCAAAGTAACTAATATCACGTGTCAAGAAGCCATCACGTTCACCAGTAATCTTCATTAAATTAGCAAATGTTTTTAAACCTTCACGATCTGAGTGTTCTACTTTAGTACCACGTTTCAAAGCTAGACGTACTTTTGAACGGTTACGACGTTCATAACTTTTAAAGATTTCATCATCTGTTTTATCAATAGGCGTAATCATTGTCATACGTGGTTGAATGTAATCTTTTGATAAGCCTTCTTTAAAGCCTTTATGTTTAAAGCCTAATGCTCTTAAATTTTTAAGTGCTTCCGTACCATGTTCCACTTCAACATCCGGATCGATTTTAATAGCATATGCTTTCTCAGCTTTAGCGACTTTTTTAGTTTCTTCTAAAAGTGTTTCAAGTGCAGCTTTGTTACTATAATCCGTTACAAATCCACGAGAGACATAGCATAATGTAAACGGTAATTTCGGTATTTTTTTAAATAATAATTGAGCTACACCTTTAATCTCACCATTTTCTCCAACGGCAACGCGTTTTGAATACCATCCAGTTAAACGTTTTGTTTCTGCCCATTTCGTAAGTTGTAATAAATCGCCGTTAGGATGGTTTTTTACAAATGCGTCATGTTCTTGATTAGTGATATTCATCTTTTCCATGCTATAAAAAACTCCTTTATTTTCACATTAATTATCATTATACAGTCTACAATAGTGAGTGTCGACAAACATACTATTGAAGTTTGAGATTATTTAAATTCTCTAAAATCTGCTATACTATATAGACTTTAAAATTAAAATTTCTAATTTTTTATATAAAAGAGGTAATGAACATTGAGAAATATACTATTATTTATTTTTATCATTGTTAATCTCATTGCTATTATAATCACGTTAAGCCAACCACTTTCAATTGCCTACTTTAGTTTAAGAGTCATGTTTGTTGGCTTAAGTTTAGTATTAACCGTGCTATTTCTATTACTTAGAACGACACGTGTTTCGACTATTTTAAGCATCCTGTCATTAATATTAGTATTAGTGCATATCGCCTTAATCGCGCATAGCACTTATATTTATTTATATTAAATATCACTCTACTGGTTCGAAGCGATATTTAGCACCTTTTACAATAATAGAATAGGGTGCAGTCGCTTCTTTATCTTTAAAAACGATCGTTTGATAGCCAGACGTCGGGCCATCTTGAACACGATAAATAATATTATCATCCGTAAGTTGTAAATCTGTATAGTCTTCACCTTCATCTATAATGCGCATCTTAAACCATTTTTGCCATTTTGATAATGTTTTAGAACGCTTAGAACTATGAATAATAATGCGATCGATTGTAAACTGTTTTTGATATAAATGCGCTAACTTTTCATTGCGTTCTTCCTCACTATCTTCCCACTCAATAAAAAATGGAGGCTTAACCATATAATCAGGATCAGCAATATAAAGTAATTTCCAAGCTGTTTTATCTCCTTTTTTATTTTCTCGATGCATTTCAATAGGGCCAATCGTCTCTATATTATGTTCATGAAGTGTTTGTTGTAATGCTTTCATGTCTGAGGTTCTAAATGCCATTGTTTTAAAGCCTTGTTGAAAATGGTCATGTACAATCTTCGTAGCAAACGCCACCCGACCTTCTTCCGTTTTAGCTTCTTTTTTTAACTTTTCAACATCCTCTACATCTAACAATTCAATGTAATTTTCATTGATATAGGCTAAACGATTAAATGTGCCAAACTTATGATGTTTTCCTCCAGCACTTAATTTCAAAATATCGCCAGGATATTTAAAGTTGTTTAACTGATCGACATAATGAATAATATGATCAAATCTCAATTCCATCGGTCGTTCCCCTTTTATTAAATTTCAATTCAATTTTATTTTATCAAAATGTAGATAAGATTACTTCCATTTATCTTGCTATTGCAAATTTCACAGTTTCGTCATATAATATTTTTTATCGTTCGTAAATAGTTAGCTTTGCTAACCTTTTTTTAAAAGGAGTTATTTTATGCTTACAAATGAATTCTTTAATAGTTTCATCGGGATTTATCGCCCTTATGTTAAACGTACGCAACCTATATTGGATGAATTTGATTTACATACTGGTCAGTGGTTAGTACTAAGAGATATAGCGAATAGTGCACCCACTACACTAGTTCAAATTTCTAAGCGTCGTTTTATTGAAAAGCCTACCACTCGAAAGATTATTAAAGCATTATCTGAAAAAGAATTACTCACTATTACACCAGGTCAAGATAAGCGAGAGAAGATTTTGAATCTATCTGAAAAAGGCCAAAAGTTATTTGAAGATGTGAATGATCGAGTAACCCCTATTCAAAATCATTTGATTGAAAAATCAAATCTAACTATTGAAGATTTAGAACATGTTATTTCAACTATGTCTCAATTACACCAAATATTATCTGAGGAGGAAGAAGAGAAAGAATGAACCAAGTACAAGATTTAAAACAACCTATTTTTACGAAGAGTTTCACCGTGAACTTCGTGATTAATTTCTTCGTGTATTTATGCATGTACTTACTACTAGTCATTATTGCTGATTATAGTAAAACATCGTTTCATGCTTCGGACAGCCTTTCAGGTCTAGTTGTAGGCCTCTTTATCGTAGGCTCATTAATTGGCCGTTTTGCTACTGGGAAGTATGTAAATAAATTTGGTCCTAAAAAAATATTAATTACGGGGCTTATCTTCTTAATTATTACGCAACTGCTTTATTTCATTCCTGGGTCAATTGGCTTTCTCATGTTTGTACGCTTAATTAATGGTATTGCGACTGCAGTAGCTACCACAGCAACGGGTACAATTGCTGCGCACGTTACACCTGTATCACGTAAAAGTGAAGGTATCAGTCTATTTTCTTTAAGTTTAGTATTAGGAACAGCAATCGGTCCGTTTTTCGGAATTTTATTAATTAAATCATTTTCAATTAATCTATTATTTATTATCTGCGTTATTCTTGGAGTGATTAGTTTACTTATTTCGCTATTCATCAAAATTGACTTTAACCCTACTAGCAATGATACAGATAAAAAAATTGCGAAAGCTTCAAGTTTTAGCATCCATAACTTTGTAGCTAAAGAAGCCGTACCTGTAGCAATTGTAATGATGGTTATCGGTTTAAACTATGCTTCAATTTTAACGTTCTTAAAGTTCTTTGCTGAACAACGTCATTTAGTAGAAGCATCTAGTTATTTCTTTATTTGTTATGCTATTGCTTCATTAATTACTCGCCCAATTGCTGGTCGTTTAATTGACGCTAAAAATGAAAATGTAGTAGTTTATCCAGCATTTGTAGCTTTAATAATATCATTTGTTTTATTAGTAATGAGTTATAGTAGTTGGATGTTATTACTTTCAGGTGTCTTCTTAGGTGTTGGATATGGTAACTTATCATCTTCAATGCAAGCAATTGCTATTAAGGTTTCCCCTTCAAGTAAGTATGGTATTGCTACTTCTACTTACTTCATTGGTTTAGATATCGGTATTGGATTTGGACCTTCATTATTAGGTTTATTCACTAATTCAGTCACTTATACTCAAGTTTATATTATTATGGCCGTAGTTGCCGTATTATGTACTATCCTTTACTTCTTCGTACACGGACGTAAAGTTAAAGGAACAACATATTAAAGTTTATAAAGAAACCGCAATGACGTTATCAATGTAACGTCACTGCGATTTTTTTAATGATATATTTTAGTTAGCAATACCAATGGCTTCAATTTCACTTTTCATTTTATCTAATAATTGTTGTTGCTTAGCATTAAAGAAATAAAAGACTTGTCTTTCATCTGTTTCAGAACGTAATTTAGAAATAAGTTCTTTTTTATAAATCTTACGGATAATCACATCTATTTTACTTGTATCCCATAACATTTCAAAATGTAGCGTATCACGTAATTCTTTACCACTAATTTTTTTACCTTCGTATACTTTAAAAAGTACGACAAATTCTTCAATTGAAATTTTGTATGATGATTTTAACCAATGTTTCAATTGACTTAGTTCTCTTTCAGCTGCTATAAAACGTTGTACTTTGTTATTCATAAAAATGCCTCCAATGTTGATTCTCTGTTGTAGTAAATGCATTATATAATTAAAATTGCTTAATTTAATTATATAACATATGTACAATTTAATCTATTACAAATTTTATTTTAATATCATTACTTATTTAATATAAAACTTGTTTTACATGAGGTCTTCTCTACTCATACATTCTATACTTTAACCATATTTTTTCCATCTAACTAATTGATTTCAAAGCCGTCCTCATTAAAGACAATTAAAAAAGCTACAGCAATTGTTATTGATTCATTACATTGCTATAGCCTAGTATTTAGCCACCGATATAATTCATATTAATTTTTTTGCGCTGACGATTTTTCACTGTTTGTTCTGTGCGCTCATCTGAATAACGATCATCACGTACATTCCATAAACTAATTAATTGTTCTCTTAATTCATCGTCTGTAACGCCAGAGCGAATAAATGATTTAATATTAAATCCTTCTACTGTACTAAATAAACAGCCATAAAATTTTCCGTCTGAAGACAGACGCGCTCGCGTGCAAGTAGAACAGAAAGAAGCTGATACACTTGTAATAAGTCCAAATTTCGCGCCATTATCTTTATGTCTATAATATTTAGCTACTTCTCCATAATACTTTGGAGGTACAGGTTCAATATCAAATTGTTCATCAATCATTTCTAGCATTTCATCTTTAGTAACTACTTTACTAAAGTCCCAACCGTTATCATTACCAACATCCATAAACTCTATAAATCTAATTTCAATATCTTTATCTTTGAAATACTCAATCATTGGAATAATTTGATCGTCATTAATACCTTTTTGGATAACCACATTCACTTTCACGTGGAAACCAATCGATACCGCATAATCAATTTGGTCTAATATTGTAGACGCTTTAATATTACGATTATTAATAGCTTGGAAGACTTCATCATCAATCGCATCTAAACTTACATTAATACGACGTAAACCAGCATCGTAAAGCTTTTGGCCATGTTTCTTTAATAATAATCCATTGGTCGTCATCCCAATATCTTCAATGCCATCGATACGCGTAAGCTTTTCAATTAACTGATATAAATTGCGTCTTAGTAACGGTTCCCCACCGGTAATACGTAATTTCTTCACACCCAATTCAGCATAAACTTTAGCGATTCTGACCATTTCCTCGAATGTTAATAATTCATCTTTCGGTAAGAAGACGAAGTCATCACCAAAGATCTCTTTCGGCATACAGTAATCGCATCTGAAATTACAACGATCAGTCACTGATATACGCAAATCTCGAATAGGTCGTCCTAGTTTATCCTTAATTTGAGCTACCATAACACGGACCTCCTTAAGAATTTATTTGTTGTTTTAAAGTGTCCAAGTCATGTTGATAGTTAATGTTTTTATACCAATAATCAGGTGAGTTAATTTCACCAACGTCTAACGTCTTAATATTCACCTGTTGATAGACATGTCGTAAGCTATAATCATCTGACTTCAATGCGTGTTCCATAATATTTAAGATGTCTGGACTATAGAATGCGATAGTCGGTATAATTTTTTCATTTTCAGAGAAAGCAGCAATATCAATTTGATCTTCAATTAATTTAGAGACCATAAACTGATATAACGCGCTAATTGCTTTCCCAGTAATCATCGGTGTATCTACAGATACGACAAAGAATAATTCTTCATCACTATACTCTTTCATTACGGTATAGATACCTGCAAGTGGACCTTTATCTTTCTCTTTTGAATCATCGACAATAATGTTGTCGTGTTTAAATTGATTAGCAAGCTGATCATTCGTGCTAATAATAATCTCATTAAACATGTTCGTTTCTTCTAACACATGAATAATACGTTGATAAAACATTTGACCATCAATTTCAGCAAAGGCCTTCGCTTTGCCGAAACGCTCTGAATGACCGCCTGCTAATATAATTGCTTTCATTTCCTTTTAACCCCCACTAACTGGTGGAATCAATGCCACAACATCTGTCGGCTGTATGATATCCTCTTTTTTTACAAATTCTTCGTTGACTGCAACTTGAAATTTTTTATCTTTAATAGAGGGGTGACGTTCAAATAACATTTGTTCAAAGTGTTCTACGCTAAGCTCCTCATTAATATCTATCATTTCAGAATCAGTCTGTAATATCTCTTTAATTTCTGCGAAGTATAACACCTTCACGTTAGACATCTCCTTTAGTTGCTTCTTCGTGACTACCACGTTGATGACCTTGCCATTCGGCGCCATCTTCCCAAATTTCTTTTTTCCAAATTGGCACTACTTCTTTAATACGTTCAATCGCATATTCATTTGCTCGATATGCATCTTTACGATGAGGTGATGACACCGCAATAAGTACTGCGATATCAGAAATTTGAAGTGGCCCAATGCGATGCACTATCGTAGTAATCGTTCCAGGCCAAC
This sequence comes from Staphylococcus croceilyticus, assembly GCF_002902575.1. GTDB lineage: Bacteria > Bacillota > Bacilli > Staphylococcales > Staphylococcaceae > Staphylococcus > Staphylococcus croceilyticus. Next base: position 66,872 of record NZ_PPRD01000033.1, read on the forward strand.
GCTGATTTATCTCATCACCAATTTGCGCAAGTTTCTTCTCTGCCATTGGTACATATGCTTCATATTCAAGGTATTCTGTTTTAACACCTTTCGTCCATTCACGTACATGCCCTGTAAAGACTACAACTGCACCTTGGTGTTCATTTAAAGTAAAGTCTCGATACTGTTCAGTTTCAATTGGTTCAGTAACGACTTCAAATTGTTTCATTATATATGTCAGTCCTTTTGTTTAATCCAATCTAGTAACCATTCTTCGTAATATTCTAGTGCATTCTCTTCTTGAAAATGATAACGATAACGCACACGACTTAAATTTGATAATTCATCAAGTTCTTGTTGATTACGATACACAATCACCTTGTCAAAGTCTTCATTTTTAAAACCTTCGACTAGAATGATATTACAACTTATTGTAACAGATTCGTCAATAATTTGAGTAAGGTTTTGTTTATGCGCACGTGTGACTGTTTGTTGATACTCAGTACCTTGAACGATACTTTGATCGGCGCCCGCTTCAAAATGTTTCATATGATCCACTTGGGCGTCTTGTAATGTAATATCTTCTACACCATGTCCATGATGTTTAATAGTAGCAACGGTATAGCCATGAGATTTTAAAAATTTTATCGTATATTGCATGAGCGTTGTTTTGCCAGAATTTTTAAAACCTACTATTTGAAGAATCATAGTGTCATTTCCTCTTCGAACACATTTGATTCAGTAAGAATTACATCGACTGTGTGTCCAGCTTTAAATCCACGTGTTCCTCCTGGCAACATTATCATTGCGTTACTATGCGCAATCGCTACGACTGCACCTGATTTATTAAATCCTGATGGCACAACTGTCGCACCACTGTGAGAAAAAGAAACATGGGCACGAATGAAACGTGTAAATGGATTAGCTTTTGAAAAGTCTTCCATTAAAGTTGCTTTAACAACTTGTGGATAATAAGCTATGGCCCCCATCATATGTTGCACAGCTGGTTTCACAAAGAGTTCAAAACCAGTGAAACAAGCAGATGGATTACCTGATAAACCAAATAAATACTGGCCATTCGCTACTGCAACAGTCGTCACACTACCAGGACGCATTCCTACTTTATTAAATAATACTTCTGCATCTACAGCTTTATATATTTCAGGCAAGTAATCGAAATCTCCAACTGACACACCACCAGTTGTAATAACGATATCGTGTGTAGCCATTGCATCTTTAACAACTTCAATACTACTTTGTAAATCATCTTGTTGAATTTTATAATTCTCAACTTTTAAGCCAAATTTCTCTGCTAATGCTTGAATCATTGGTCCATTAGAATTACGAATTTTACCTGGTTGTAACTCTTCATGTACATCTAACAATTCACTTCCAGTGGCAATAATAGCTACACTTGGCTTTTGTGTAACAGGTACTTCTGTATACCCATAAGTAGCTAATACAGCTATAGCGCCTGGATTAATCACTTGTCCTTTTTTCAATACAACATCACCAGTTGTTGTCTCCTCACCTTTAAGCGAAACATTTTCATATGCTTCAAAAGGTTTACGAATAGTAAATGTATCACCATCTTCAACCGTTTGTTCGAACATCACTACTGCATCAGCGCCTTCAGGAAGTTGTGCCCCTGTCATAATACGTACAGCTTCATTTTGCCCTAATGTTTTATCAGAAACAGAACCTGCACCAATATGATCAATCACTTTAAATTGTTTACGATTCTCAGAATAAGCGCCTGCTGAATCTTCACTTCTAATCGCAAAGCCATCATAAGGCGATTTATTAAAACGTGGAATATCATACGTTGCCACGATATCTTCAGATAATATATGTCCTAAACTATCTTCTAAATTCACAGTAGTATGCTTCGTAAAAATATCTTGGGTTACTACTCGATGAATTGCTTCTTTTACAGGTATTGGATTTCTTTTTTCTACAGCCATTCTTCTCATCTCCATAAAATAATAAAATTCATGATATACTAACTTTACTAGGAGGGTTATTATGTCAGAATTCACGCATATTAACGAACAAGGTAATGCTAAAATGGTAGACGTTTCAGATAAAAACATTACAAAGCGTACTGCACAAGCCCATTCAAGCATTACAGTTAATCACACTATTTATCAACAAATCATTGATAATACAAATAAAAAAGGTAACGTTTTAAATACTGCACAAATTGCAGGTATTATGGCTGCTAAAAATACAGCCACTATCATTCCAATGTGCCACCCACTACCTTTAACTGGCATTGATGTTAACTTCTCATGGCAAGCTAATGAAGATCATACTTACACATTAAACATAACAGCCATTGTTTCTACTACTGGTAAAACTGGCGTTGAAATGGAAGCATTAACGGCAGCTTCAGCTACTGCTTTAACGGTTTATGATATGACGAAAGCAGTCGATAAAGGTATGGTTATAGGTGAAACATACCTTGAGTCTAAGTCTGGTGGCAAATCAGGAGATTATCAACGTTAAATTCCTTTTAATTATAATAGTCATGAGCTTGTAATTAAATTAGGGAAACCTATCATTTTTACGCGCTCATGACTTTTTTAATTATTTATTCAATTCATATACCATGTGATTTAATTCCGGTTTAATTAATTTCTCAATTGCTAGTTTAACTGCACCAGTTGAACCTGGAAGTGTAAAGATTAATTTATTCATTACCGTACCAGCAATCGCTCTTGAAAGAAGTGATTTCGTGCCTACATCTTCTGTATAACTTAAGTATCTAAATAATTCGCCAAAGCCTTCAATTTCTTTATCGAGTATCGGACGTATTGCCTCTATCGTAATGTCTTTTTGAGAGATACCAGTACCTCCAGTAGTGATAATAACATCAATATCAGAAGCCAACCAACTGTCTATTTGCGATTGAATATCTTCTTTATTATCTTTCACAATAGTGTAATGATCCTTATCTACTTCTACATTCATATCTTGTAATAAAGATTGGACTAATTGGCCACCTTTATCACTCTCTTTATCACGTGTATCAGAAATTGTTAAAACTGCGCAACGAATATGTCTTTCTACTTTTTCATGTTCATGTTGGTGCATACCAAACACTCCTTTATCCAAATAATTGGTTAATTAAATTGATAGCCTCGGAAGTCTTTGTGGTTCCGTGAACAAGCATACGTCCACCTTTAAAGCTTACAAATCGATGTCCTTTAAACTCAAACATTACCATATACTGATTGGATTTATATTTTAAATTATGATTATCAAGAAATTGTGTTATCATCTCTTGAGTAATATCCGGATTTTCATACTGTACTGTATCTCTACCACACAAAGTAGCATATAATGTATGATTTTGATTTAAATACGGAAAAGTTGGTTTACTTCCGCAAGTAGGACAATCTTCACGATGCATTCGACTAAATCCAATAGTGTAATGACTGGCATCCCAAACATCACCATACGTCAGCTTCATCGGTATTTCATTGCCAGTTAATAACTTAAGTGCATCTCGAAGTTGAAAACTTGTCGTCATAGTCACGGCAGGTTGAATCACACCCACAGTATCGCAAGTTAAATTGATAGATGGTAACTGTGGCATCACACAATTAAAACATGCCGTTGTTCCAGGAATAAAGGTTGCTTGGGCATACGTACTTTGTACTACTCCTCCGTAAATCCACGGGATATTCATCTTATAAGCATAATCATTAATTAACTGACGTGTATCAAAATTATCTGTCGCATCGATAATTAAATCGATATCCTTAGCATGGGTATCTAAAAAATAATAATCTACATGTTGGATATAGGCATTAATATGAATGTCATAGTTGATTTGGGTAAGATGTTTTTTAGCAGCCACTACTTTAGGTAACATATCTGCGGCATCTTTTTCAGTGAAAAGGGTTTGACGTTGTAAGTTACTAAATTCAATATAATCTCTATCAACTATCGTTAGCGCTTTAACACCTGCACGAGTTAAACCTTCAGCAACGTGTGTACCTAATGCCCCCATACCTATAATTAATACATGTTTTTGACTAATCTCCTCTTGCCCTGTTTCTCCAATATGTTTAAATAAAATTTGTCTCGAATACCGTGCTTGAGTCATTGATTTATCCTCTCTAATTTCAAAGTCAATTTATAAATAATTATAAACTAAAAAAGCACCTCAATAAAAAAAGGTGCTTACTCTAGTCAATCTTAACGATTCTATCAGCTAATACTTCAGCTTCGAAGTTAGAATGTGTAACAAAGATAATTGGAATCTTCCACTCTTTAAACACGCGTTTAACAAGTTTAATTCCTTCATCTCTCGTATTTTCGTCTAAACTAGAAAAAGGTTCATCTAGTAAAACTAAATCTGGTTTAGTACTTAGCGTACGTGCTAAAGCAACCCGTTGAGACTCTCCCCCGGAAAGTGTAGCTGGATACTGATCCATTAAATGACTTATATTTAGTTGTTTGGTTAACTCATCAATATGTACTGAAGGTTTCGCCATAAACGTGATATTTTTCCTCACCGTCATATTAGGAAATAATTGATAATCTTGAAACAAGTAGCCGATACGTCTATCTTGAATCTTAACATTTACTTTTTTATTTGTATCAAGAATTACGTGGTCATTGATTTTTATGTATGCACTATCTGGTTTACGTAATCCTGCAATCATATTAAGTACTGTCGTTTTACCAATACCTGAAGGCCCACGTATAGCATAAATCTTAGGAGCAGCATCATTAATATTGATATCAATAAATGTCTTTTTTAATTGATACTGTAATTTCAGTTTTAACATTTATTCTACCTCCTCTGGAAGGTCTCGGCTCGCAAAGTTTAATATACCAATGACTGTGATTGAAAAAGCTACTAGCACAAGTACCCATAACCAAGCTTGATTTTCTCTTCCTTGTTCTACCAAGAAATAAATCTCAAGCGGTAACGTATTTGTATGATTAGGTATATAACCTGCAACCATTAGTGTTGCCCCAAATTCACCAATAGCACGTGCAAAGCTCATCATCACACCGGCAATAATTGAGCGCTTTGATAAAGGCAGAATGAGACGAAAGAAGATTTTATTCTCACTAGCTCCCATAGTACGTGCAGTATTGAGCATTTTAGGGTTAATACTTCTAAATCCTTGAATCGTATGATGATACATCAATGGAAAACTAACGATGACAGACGCAATTACTGCCCCTGTCATTGTGAATACTACTGGAAGATGTAGTACATTTTGAAAAAATTGTCCTACTGCATTTCTAGGAGAAAATATAATCAATAAAATAAATCCTAGTACTGTGGGCGGTAAAACAATGGGTAATAAAATAAAACTTTCAAGGAGTTTAGTAAGATGCCCTCTTCTTTTATAAAGTAAGCGACAAATAAATATTCCTATGATTGATACAATCACTGTACTTATCGCAGCCACTTCAATCGATATCCAAAAAGGCGTTAAATCAGGCATACTTTATACCTCCTTAAACTTCAAAATGATAATCTTTTAAGATGTCTTTCGCTTTATCAGATTTTAAGAAATCCATCCACTCTTTAGCAAGTTTACTGTCTGATGTTGCACCTGCTTCATAAGTAATCGGTTTTTTAAGATCTGCTTTTTTAATCTCATTTACTTTATCTGTTTTCTTATTATCAGTGTATAAATCTGTTTCATAAACAAAGCCCATTTGTGCATTGCCTTTTTCAACATAATTTAATACTTGTTTAACGTCTTTCGCAAATACTAATTTATCTTTAACTTGATTATATAAACCTTGGTCTTCTAAATATTGTTTCGCATATTTACCAGCCGGTACTGTTTTCACTTCACCAATCGCTAATTTTTCGTTACCTTTTAAATCTTTGACAGAAGCATCATCGCTGTTTTTATCACCAACTAAAACAAGTTGATTGTGCGCGTATTTATATGTATCATTCGCTTTGTTTTCATCTTTTAGTTTATCTACGTCTTTAGTATTTGCAGACATGAATACGTCCGCTGGCGCACCTTTTTCAATTTGTTCTCTTAGAGCACCTGAACCACCATAGTTAAATGTGACATCCGCATTTTTATGATCTTTTTTAAATTCTTTTTCTAATGCTTTACTCACGTCACCTAAACTAGCTGCCGCTGAAATTTTCAACTCTTGCTTTTGCTCATCACTTTTATTGCTAGAATCGGATGATTTTTTGTTATCATCACTATCTCCAGAATTTGAACAACCTGCTAATACCACTGCAAACGTAGCACTTGCAGCAACAAAATGTTTTAAATTCATTTCTCAAGCCTCCTAATTAATTGTTCTAATTTCAATTATACTCTTTTTTTATTTATTCGAAAGTTCAATAACAAAATTTTTTAAAATGACAATTAAATATTTATAATTTATTCTTATATAGTTACAATCTTGATTATAAACAAAATCTTTTAGAAATATTGGAAAAAGTTTTACTATAGAACTATCTATCAATAAAGGAGCTCCATAAATGGATAAAGATGTACTTCAAGGACAATCCATCATGCGCTATGAAGATGGTAAATTATTTGAAACAACCGATAGTTATGTTACTGAATTCCCATTAACGATTATGGTTAATGGCTCTGAATTTGCGACTGTTATTTGTAGTCCTACCCATATGGAAGAATTAGTCATTGGGTTCTTAGCTTCTGAGGGCGCCATTTTCAAAAAAGAAGAAATAAAATCTTTGCAGATTGATGATAGTAAAGGGTTCGCGCATGTAGAATTGACAAAAGATTTGGGAGATCGATTTGAATATTCTACTAAACGTATGATTGCTTCTTGTTGTGGAAAAAGTCGTGAGTTTTACTTCCATAATGATGCAGCCGTTGCTAAAACATCTATGTCTAAAATCACTTTGACTCCTAAGCAAGTGTTGAATATGATGACTGCGTTACAAAGTGCAAGCACCTTGTTTAAAAAGACAGGTGGTTTACACAATGCAGCCATTAGTGATGGAAATGAATTTTTCGAGCACAGACAAGATATCGGTCGTCATAATGCATTAGATAAACTTTATGGTTTTTGCTTGCAACGTCATATCCCTGTTAGAAATAAAGTACTAATCTTTAGCGGTCGTATCTCATCTGAAATATTGCTTAAAGCAGCAAAAATTGGTGTAGGCGTTATCTTATCTAAATCAGCACCTACCACATTAGCCATTACACTCGCAAATGATCTTAATATTACAGCAATTGGCTTTATAAGAGATGGTAACTTTAATGTCTATAGTCATCCAGAAAGAATAAAAATGGCGCCTTCAAATTAAATATTTGATGACGCCATTTCTTTTATTCTACATTCTCTTTAACAATATGATAAATGAAACTTTGATAGGTATAACCTTGTTTAATATACATATCTTTCGCAGTATCTTCTCCATCTGCTACAAGTATTACAGGACGTTCCCCTGCTATTTCGCCAATATAAGATTGAATTGTTGTCCCAATACCTTGGCGCCGGTAACCTTCTAAAACACCGAAGCTATCAATTTCTACCGTTTCTTCTGTTTCAATAACATCTACGGTTCCTACTGCTTGTCCTTCTAAATATGCCACACATCTTGAAACCGTATCTTCTTTATTTAATATGGTTTGTCTTGTAGTGTTAACACTTTCATTCGCGAAATCTTCTCCGTATGGTAAAGCAAATGAACGATAGATAGCTAAATAATCTTCTATATTATGAGCATCTACTTCACTTATTGTAATATCAGCTCGTCGTTGAAATCGGGCTAACTCTGTTCCTTCTATTATATATAGTTCTAATACACCTAATTGAAACCCTTCATTTTTAATTTCAGAAAGCCATGTTTGATTAAGCGATTCATTCTCTGGAAAAGTAAACGCTAAGTGGTTAGATGATTGTTGCTTATGTAATTTAAGTTGTTGTGCCATATCTTGATGCCATTGTTCTATAGTGGGAAGTGTTTTATAAACCCACTTATTCGTATCATATTTCAAAGGTTGAGAAGGTGTTAGATAGATGATTTTTTGTTCATCTTCTAAATAGCGATGACCTTCTTGAGCAATGTTTTTCATGGATATTGCACTCATATCGTTCATCCCCTATGTATTTAAACAATTTAATACGTCTATTGTATCAAACTTTTAAAACGAGAGTGGTTTAACATTGTTGTACCGATTAAACATGCTATGATGCCTTTAATTAAATCGCCCGGCATAAATGTGAATGAAAATACAATCGCTTTACCCACTGGCATACCGATAATGAAGCCCATAATAATTGTGCCTACGATATCTAATAGTAAAATGCCACATACAAGTGTTGGCATGAATAACACGACAAAATTAATTTTATGAATATAGCGATCTCTTACGAATCCAATTAGATATGCTACTACAGGATATAAGAATAAGAAACCAGCTGATGGTCCTGCAAAAACGCCAATACCTCCACGACCGCCAGATAAGACTGGCAACCCGGCAGCTGCTAGTAATAAAAATACAATGACACTTAAAGCGCCATATTTTCTACCTAAAATAATCCCTGCTAGAAATATCCCAATATTTTGTAAAACAATAGGTACAGGCATAAATGGAAGCGGAATACCAGGAACTAATCCTAATACACATATAATTGCTGTCATTAATGCTGTATATACTAAATTCTTTGTACTCATCATACATCCTCCTTTTACGAAGATGATTATACCACTAATGTAAACTTATTTGTATAAAAAGTTTACATTTGATTTACATTTCTATTTTTTTCGCTAAATCAGTAATATATTTAAAGAATTCATCATGTTTTACTTCAGTAATTACATGAATTGGACGGCCTTGTTCTGTAAGATATGTGCGTCCTTGACTCGGACCACGACTTTCTACATCGACGTTAACTTCTATTGAGCGAACTAAATCCGCTTTACCTACATAAGCGGTCGTTAATACATCCCATAAGAAATAAGTTGAATTAGTCACAAAATGTGTGAGGGGTGGTACAGCTGCATAACTTACCCCTAAGAAGTCTACGCCTATATATGAACGTTCGTTTGCCCACATTTGTCGTATAGCCGGTGTCAGTGGCACTTGATTGGTACTTTCTAAAGCAACCATGTCTATTTTAATGTCACTGTCGAATACAGTTTTTACCGCTTCTGGATCCCAAAACGCATTCCATTCGGCTGTGCCATCATGTTCAGGTTCTTCTACATTTCCTTTTTCAAGAAAAGTCCCGCCCATCCAAACAAGTTTAGCAATATTGTTTGTAATGTCTGGATTGGTCTTTAATGCTTTAGCCAAATCTGTAAGGGGTCCAGTAAATAATAAGGTTACCTTCTCTTCAGAATGCGTTAACGTTTCGATAATATCTTGATAAGCTTCTAAGTGGCTCATAGTAGATTGCGTATTGGTAGTGTGTTCATTTAATATAGGTAAGGCATCCATGAAGAAAGCATGCATTCGCCATTCTTTTGGAAAAGGATTAGCCCCACGCTCATATGATGGCGCAACTTTTAATGAAGCATTAGAGAAGCGGTTAATAATCTTACAAGACGCACTAAGTGATGGCTCCAAGTAACAATCTGCGCCAATAGTACTTACACCAATAAGTTCAATATTCTCCATTTGTAAGAGTAAAAATAGAGAAATTAAATCATCTACGCCTCCGTCATGATTGAAATATACTTTAGTCATTATTCCATCTCCTTTAATTTGAAAAAATAAAAAGCTACGATTACATTATACGTAACCATAGCTTTCTTCATAACTAAATAACTAAAATTGATAGTCGCTATTAAAAAATTTTTATTTACTTGCTTTGATTAATTTGTCTTTTAAATCTTTTCTCATAAAGTCAAGTGTATATGGATCATTATACCAATAAGTTTCTGCTTTCACTTCAACTACACGACCTTTTTGAACCGCCGGTAAGTTTTTCCAAATATTTGTAGTTTCATAACTTGGTTTAGACTTACCTTCACCTGTTGAAACGATGTAATCTCCCGCTACATCTTCAATTTTTTCTTGGCTTACTTCAGCCCAACCTTCTTTTTTAACTAGGTCTTGTTGCCCTTTTGGCATTTTTAGACCAAAGGCTTGATATAATACTTCTCCGCCACGACCCCAGTTATCGCCGTACGTGTATAATTTTTTGTCGAATTCATCGAAGATTGAAACAGTTGAATCTTTACCAATGGCATCTTTGATTTCTTTGCCATCTTTGGCAGTTTGTTCTTTCCATTTATCTTCCCATTTTTTAACTTCGTCTTCTTTGCCAACAATTTTACCTAACATTTCTTGTTGTTCTAAGTATTTATGTTTACCATAATCTACAACAATTGTTGGTGCGATTTTTTCGTATTTTTTAATGTTTTTATCAGTTGAGTAAACGATAATTAAATCTGGTTTTTGTTTAGCGACTTTTTCTACGTCTTGATCACCAATTTTAGTTACATCTTTAAATTTATCTTTTAAAATCGGACTTTGATCTACTTGATTGCTTACTGCAATGATATTAGCGCCTAATTTATGTAAACCACCTGCAAACGTTGGAGCAACGACTGCAATGCGTTTTGGATCTTTAGGAATTTTAATTGTTTTACCACTATCTAACTTATATGACTTAGTTTCTTCTTTTGAACCTGATTTGCTTGAATCATTTGAACCGCTATTCCCACATGCAGCTAAAACGATAATTAAAGCGATTAATGGAAAAATTAACTTTTTCATATTTCCTCCTAGTGAAAACGATTATCAATTTCATTAAAATTATACAAGAGAGTTTACAAA
>NZ_PPRD01000034.1 GCF_002902575.1 Staphylococcus croceilyticus
AGATGACATAGTTTAATTAATAAAGACTATATTATTAGAAATTTGGTTAGGATGACTAACAGGGTTAAGTTTTATCAAGTATTTAAAATTTTTATTATACTTATTTAAAATTTAAAATCATTGAATTGCCTATAAGGAGAGTTAAAATGTTAGACCAAAGTAAATTAGAGAAATATAATCAGGAACATTTAAGTGAATATGAAAAGTTAATGAGCAATAATGAAAAAGAACAGCTAAAAAGCAAAGTTGAAACGTTGGATTTAGAATTTATTCAAAATCTTTATCAAGATCTTTATATTAATCGTAAAACGATTTCTGATGTTTCATCAGTGTCAGAAGTTGAATTTATGCGCAAAGCAGACTTAACAGAACAAGAACGTGAAAAATACGAACGTAAAGGTATTGAAGCAATTAGAAATGGTGAGTTTGCAGTATTATTAATGGCTGGCGGTCAAGGCACACGCTTAGGCTATAAAGGGCCTAAAGGTTCTTTCGAAATTAAAGGTGTAAGCTTATTTGAACTACAAGCTAGACAATTATTGCATTTAAAACAAGAAACTGGTCATTTATTAAATTGGTATATCATGACTAGTGATATCAATCATGATGAAACTTTAACATATTTCAAAGACCATAATTATTTTGGATATAATCCAGATAATATTCACTTTTTCAAACAAGATAATATCGTGGCACTAAGTGAAGAAGGACGTCTTGTGCTAAATGAACAAGGTTATATTATGGAAACACCGAATGGTAATGGTGGCGTATTCAAATCTTTAGAGAAACAAGGCTATTTAGATAAAATGAAATCAGATGGTGTTAAGTTTATCTTCCTAAATAATATAGACAACGTCTTAGTAAAAGTTCTAGATCCTCTATTTGCGGGTTATACAGTTGTAAACGATAAAGATGTTACATCTAAATCAATACAGCCTAAGGATGGAGAAAGTGTAGGACGATTAGTTAATAAAGATAGTAAAGATACTGTATTAGAATATTCTGAGTTAGATGAAGAAGTAGCTAATACATTTGATAACGCTAATATTGGTATTCATGCATTTAAATTATCGTTTATTAAAGAAGCGGTAAGTGAGGATTTACCATATCATTTAGCTATTAAAAAATTAAAACAATTAGATGATGATTTTGGCGTGATTGAACAACCTACTTTAAAATTTGAATTATTTTACTTTGATATTTTCAGATATGCGAAAGATTTCATAACACTACAAGTTCCTCGTGATGAAGAATTTTCACCTTTAAAAAATAAAGAAGGTAAAGACAGTGTTGAAACAGCTACTGCTGATTTAGAACGAATGAATTTAATTTAGTAAGGATGGTGGAAGCAGATGTCTAAAACATCTAAGAGTACAAAAGATACTGTTGTTGAATCATTTAAAGACATCATTCCTCTATCTTTTGGAGAAGAAATAGGTAATGCAGCTTCACATGGAGCTGCTGCTTTATTAACGTTATTTATATTGCCATATGCGGCAGTCCATAGTTATAACGAACATGGTACATTAAGCTCAGTTAGTGTTTCGATATATGTGATTAGTATATTTATGATGTTTATTTCTTCAACTATTTATCATTCCATGCAAAACTATACAGCACATAAATACATATTGAGAATTATAGATCATAGTATGATTTATGTAGCGATTGCAGGAACTTATACCCCAGTATTGTTAACTGTAGTAGGTGGTTGGATAGGATGGATCGTATTTCTACTATTATGGGGAACTACTATATGGGGAATATTATATAAATCTATCTCTGTCAGAGTTAATCAAAAACTTAGTTTAATCGTGTATTTAGTAATGGGATGGGTTGGCATTATATTTTTACCAATCATTATAATGCGTACCTCATGGCTCTTTTTATTATTTATTGTACTTGGTGGGCTTGCCTATACAATTGGGGCATGGTTTTACGCCCAGAAGAATCGTCCATATTTTCACATGATTTGGCACATATTTATAGTAATCGCTTCATTTCTACATTTAATCGCTATTCTCTATTTCATGTAAAATAAAGCAATACCTAACAATTAAATCCTATAAATTTGAGTTTAATCAGAAGACAAATATATTTAAAAAGACTGATGATCATAGGTCATCAGTCTTATTTTTATATAAATCGTTCAATTTTCATTGCGTTTAACTATCATATAAGATTATGCTATTACATGACTTTTAAAAAATATCTTTAAAAATTAAGGAGGTTGAATAGATGAATGTTAAATCTATAGGCATTGTAGTCACGTTAGTCTTGACAATGTTTATGGCTGCGATTGAAAGTTCGATTATTTCATTAGCTATGCCAACGATACGTAAAGACTTACATGCAGGATCTGAAATATCTTTAGTATTCACTGTTTATTTTATCGCTTTAGTAGTAGCAAATCCTATTGTAGGCGAACTATTAACTCGATTTAAAATTTTATATATTGCAATGGTAGGGTTACTTTTATTTGGTATTGGTAGTTTAATGTCAGGTATGAGTGGCACATTTTATATGCTTATTGTATCAAGAGCTATTCAAGGCCTTGGCGCAGGGGTCATGATGTCATTAACACAAATCGTCCCGAAACTTGCTTTTGAAATTCCTTTTCGTTATAAAATTATGGGCATCGTAGGTAGTGTATGGGGAATCTCAAGTATTATTGGTCCATTACTTGGAGGAGGCATTTTAGAATTTGCAACATGGCATTGGTTATTCTTTATTAATATCCCAATTGCAATCATTGCCATTATTCTAGCATTCCTTACATTTCATTTTTCAGAAGAAACGGAAGTACAAGCAGGTCGCTTTGATGTAAAAGGCTTGTCTCTCTTCTATATCTTTATTGGGTTATTAATGTTTAGTATTTTAAATAAATCAATGCTTATTTTAAATTTAGTGGCATTGATTTTAGCTATTATTGTAGCCGTGATATTATTTAAATTTGAAAATAAAATTGAACATCCATTTATTCCTATAGCTGAATTTAATCGTTCAGTCTCATTAGTATTTATAACTGATTTATTAATCGCAGTCTGTTTAATGGGATATAACTTATATATTCCTGTTTATCTTCAAGATCATTTGAAATTATCTCCTTTACAAAGTGGTTTAGTCATCTTCCCTCTATCAGTAGCATGGCTTACTTTAAACTTTAATCTAGCTAGAATAGAAGATAAATTATCTAGAAAAGCATTATATATAGGTGCCTTCACTTTATTATTAGTAAGTAGTATCATTTTAATCTTTGGTTCAAATGCACCACTTCTAATAGCAGCAACAGTTATATTAGCAGGTTTAAGTTTTGGATTTGTTTATACAAAAGACAGTGTCATTGTACAAGAAGAAACAAGTTCGAAACATATGAAGAAAATGATGTCATTTTATGCGTTAACTAAAAATTTAGGTTCATCTATTGGCTCTACTATAATGGGATATTTATATGCTATGTCTACCGGATTAATAGATGGTAATTTACACAACATACTTGGTGCAGTGTCAGTGGTAGCAATAGTCTTAATTGTTGTTTGGACAACATTGTATAAAAATAATCTACAAAGTGCACAATAATGGGTATAAGTGTTAAATTGAAAACAAGCATTACTTAATATCGGGCAACCAGTGAATTCGTTCTATCTGAATTGATTACTGGTTGCTTTTTTATTTTGCAATTATGAACTTATGTAAAATGAATTATTTTAACTTAGAATTACTTTACTTGTATAAAGGATATAAACCGTTGGTTCAGACTCTTTAAATTTTATATTGGCTATCATAAGTGATAAAATATGCGTGTAAAACTAAAATAGGAGGGCAATATTAATGCGTTTTTTAAAAAATAAATTTGATAATATTGTTGTGACGATTGTTGTCCTCGCTATATTCATAATTTCAGGTGGCATATTTTTAACGTTTTTAGGATTTGGTTTATTTGGGATAAGTCGAATCCTTATTTTTTTAAAGTTAGGGTATTTCACATATAATAAGAGCTTTTTTGATAACTTGCTCTATTATGGTAGTTACATCGTTTTTGGCTATTTTATTTTATTTGCGATTGAACATCAGATGGATTATTTTAGAAAACAATTACCTAATAATCCATATTTTAACGGGGCGACTTATCATTTGATTTCATATGTAGTTACTACAGTGATGTTCTACTTTATTATCCATATCCATTATGTATATATAAAAATTGAATTTTGGGTAATTGCGGTTATCATCGGCTTATTATATATTTTTAAAATTATATTTTATCCGGATAGTGAAAATTTAAATGAGAATAAATAAATATAAGCATTTAATTTGCGGAAAGAAAGAATGTTTGTTTGAATATTTAAGCACTGATTAAGTAAAAGGAGATTATTAGCAATGGCAAATAGTGAAATATCGAAGCATAAAAGAAATTTAATCGTTGCCGTTATGCTCTTAAGTGCATTTATAGCCATTTTAAATCAAACGCTATTAAATACAGCGTTACCTCATATTATGAGAGAATTGCACACTTCTGAGAATACAGCGCAATGGTTAGTGACAGGTTTTATGTTAGTTAACGGAACGATGATTCCTTTAACAGCATTTTTAATGGATAGAGTTAAAACCAAACCTCTTTATTTAGTTTCAATGGGAACATTCTTAGTTGGTTCTATTATTGCAGCGATTGCGCCTAACTTTGGTACATTAATGGTTGCTAGAGTGATTCAAGCGATGGGCGCAGGTATTATCATGCCTCTTATGCAATTTACATTATTTACTTTATTCTCTAAAGAAAAACGTGGCTTCGCAATGGGACTTGCAGGTTTAGTTATTCAGTTTGCTCCAGCAATTGGTCCTACATTTTCTGGATTAATCATAGATAATGCCAGTTGGAGAGTACCTTTTATAGTAGTAGTCGGTATCTCTTTAGTTGGATTTATCTTTGGCGCCATTTCCTTAACAAGCTATAATGAAACAAAACAAACAGAATTGGATAAACGTTCTGTAGTCTATTCAACATTAGGCTTTGGATTGATGCTATATGCCTTTAGTAGTGCAGGTAATATAGGATTTACGAATCCAATCGTAATTATTTCATTTATCATTGGAATTATCATTGTAGGCATATTTATAAGAAGACAACTATCAATTTCTAATCCTTTATTAAATTTATGGGTATTTAGAAGTAAAATATTTACATTTAGTACCATTACTTCAATGATTGTAATGATGTCAATGGTTGGTCCTGCTTTACTTATACCATTATTTGTACAAAATGGTTTAGGTCTTTCAGCATTTATGTCCGGTATGGTAATTATGCCAGGCGCATTATTAAATGGATTAATGTCAGTTTATACCGGCAAAATTTACGATAAATACGGACCTAGAATATTAATATTAACTGGCTTTACTATATTAACTATTACTACCATTTTCTTAGCTTTCTTAAAATACGATACGTCATATACTTTATTAGTATTTGTATATGCTATAAGAATGTTTGCTGTATCACTGTTAATGATGCCTATTAACACAGCAGGTATTAATGCTTTGGAAAATAAAGACATCTCACATGGTACTGCAATTATGAACTTTGCACGTGTAATGGCAGGTTCATTAGGTACGGCACTAATGGTTACATTTATGAGCATGGGCGCTAAACTATTAAGTCCTGATTCAACTCAACATGTAAGCAAAGAAATACTTCAACGCCAAAGTGTTGCAGCAGGTGTCGATTTATCATTTGCTATTGTTTCTGTATTAGTAATCATAGGATTTGTATTCGCATTGTTTATTAAAGAAGATAGACATCCTTCACAACGTAATAAAAATACACGTGATTTATAGTATTAATGATTAAAGAAGTTAGTCTGGAATAATGAGCTAACTTCTTTTTTTGTTTAATTAAAAATAATATACTAAATGAGATAGTCACAAGGTATGTGCATATTTGTTAAAATACACATATAAAGAATACTAAGGGGGATTTACATTGTTAACGGTAGATCAAGTAAAAGAAATAGTTGGAGAATTAAAAGATCCAATTATCGATGTGCCTCTTAAAGAAACAGATGGTATTGTCGAAGTTAAAACAAAAGATGAAATAGAACATGTGAGTGTTAAAGTTGCGATTGCACAATTAGGAGGACAGCCTCAATTAGATTTACAAATGGCAATTGTTAAGGCACTTAAAGAGAATGGAGCAAACACAGTGGGTATACGTTTTGAAGAACTACCTGCTGATAAAGTTGAACAATATACAGGCAAAAAGAAAGAACAACCTAAAACAATTGAAGGATTATTATCAAAAGATAATCCAGTCGAATTTATAGCTATTGCATCTGGTAAAGGTGGCGTAGGTAAATCAACAGTGGCTGTTAACTTAGCAGTTGCTTTAGCTCGTGAAGGCAAAAGAGTAGGGCTAGTTGATGCTGACATTTACGGTTTTAGTGTTCCGGATATGATGGGGATTGATGAAAAACCAGGCGTTGAAGGTAAAACAATTATTCCAGTTGAACGCCACGGAGTAAAAGTAATTTCTATGGCTTTCTTTGTAGAAGAGAATGCTCCAGTCATTTGGCGTGGTCCAATGCTAGGTAAAATGTTGACGAATTTTTTTGTAGAAGTGAAATGGGGAGAACTAGATTATCTATTACTTGATTTACCTCCAGGTACTGGAGATGTGGCATTAGATGTTCATTCAATGTTACCAAGTAGTAAAGAAATTATTGTGACAACACCTCATCCAACAGCAGCATTTGTTGCAGCGAGAGCTGGTGCTATGGCTAAACATACCGAACATTCAATTTTAGGTGTTATTGAGAACATGAGTTATTTTGAAAGTAAAGAGACAGGCAACAAAGAATATGTATTTGGTAAAGGTGGAGGTAGTAAATTAGCGGATGAATTAAATACGCAACTATTAGGAGAATTACCTCTCGAACAGCCAACTTGGAATCCTGTAGACTTTTCTCCATCAATTTATCAAGAAGATGATCGTTTAGGTGGAATCTATAAACAAATAGCTCAAAAAGTGATTGCATCTACTATTAAAAAATAAAAACTAAAAAAGTGTAATTTAAACGCATAAAATATTAGATTTTATGCGTTTTTTCTATTGCAATTTTTTAAAAACCTGGTAGAATAATTTTTTGTGAGCAACAGAAGTACAACAGTTGTTCAACAGTAAAAAATATTTTAAATTGTTATTGACTTATATATATCAATTTGATATGATATAAAAGTCGTCAAAAAGAATGTAAATTCTATTAAGGGTTTGTTAAAAAGGTCTAAAACTTACCATTGCAAAGCTCTAAATGATGATTTAAAATAATAAAAGTAATCGAAAAAAGTTATTGACTTTTAAAAATAAAAGTTATATAATGAAAGAGATTGTTTTTTAAAAAATGAACATTGAAAACTGAATGACAATATGTCAACGTTAATTCCAATAAGTGTAACGATAAGTTACAAACACTATTTAGTTTTATGAGCTAATCAAACATCATAAATTTTTATGGAGAGTTTGATCCTGGCTCAGGAT
>NZ_PPRD01000035.1 GCF_002902575.1 Staphylococcus croceilyticus
ACGAAGTATTGTAAATAAAGAAGCCAGTAAATGAATTTATAAAAAACTCATTTACTGGCATTTTTGCTAGGAATTATGTCCCAGCCTCCCTTTTACATTGTAAACCTAAGTAGATGAACGGCTAGATAGTGGTTATTGATGATATAATATAAAAGTCGCCTATTTCTCTCAGGCGTCAAATTGACGTAGAGAGGAGGTGCATCATTTTGTTAATCGTTTTCGTTCACATCATAGCACCAGTCATCAGTGGCTGTGCTGTTGCGTATTATACTTATTGGCTTAGTAAACGCAACAAATAATTAATAGGCGACTATAAGCTAGCACCATAAAAAATCCCCTCACTATTGCCGTAGTGAGGGGATTGGTGCATTAATTGCTAATCATTTTCGTTAAGTAAATTATAACACTGCTTAATAGTGAAATGCAAAAAGCAATCTTTTATTGAGTAGTGCTTGTATTTGATAAATATAGGTTATTAAGGCATTTTAAAGGAATTTAAATTGCCCCTTTTTGCATCGTAAACCTGAGTAGATGAACGACTAGATAGTGGTTATTGATGATATAATATAAAAGTCGCCTATTTCTCTCAGGCGTCAACTTTGACGTAGAGAGGAGGTGTAATTATGCTTGATAACTTTGTTCACATCATAACCACAGCAACGAGTGGTTGTATCGTCGCATTATTTGCGCATTGGCTACGCAATCGCAACGATAAGAAAAGATAGGCGACTATAGCCACACCTAAAAAATCCCCTCACTACTACCGATAGTGAGGGGATTGGTGCATTACGCTTAATAACTTTGTTAACTAAATTATAACACTGCTTAATAGAGAAATGCAAAAAGTAACTTTTAATAGAATGTATTTTTACACTCTTAATTATTGTGGTGTTCTAAATCATTATTTACGTTTAGCTAAGTCTGCTTTAAACTCAATTTCCGCAATATCATAATTATACTTTTCCAAAAGTATTGTATATTTCAAGAAATAAATGATGCCGAAAGTCATTGTTGTAACAAATAGTAAGAATTTATACATTTGTGTGTCCTCTTATTTCATATTTTATTCAATTTAACTATTTTGATTATACCATTAATCTGGAAAATAATTTTTAAATCATCAATCAATTTATTATAGATTAAAAATAAAAACACTTGTTTTCTCGTGTTAATACAGAAAACAAGCGTTTTAAAGTAATATTAATTAACTTCACAAGCCCTGCCATCTTTGTCACGATCTAAACTATCGTCATAAGCTGGACTTCCTTTAACAACACCATTTGGGTATACCTGTCTTAATGCAGTACAATTTGCGAAACTAGTAGCGCTAGCAGATTCACTGGCATTTGCTACACTTTCTTCTTGAGTAGATTGAAGTTCATTACTATTTTCTTCAGTTGAACTATCTTGTAAATTAGTATCTTTATTCTCTTCTTTAGTTAGTGGCTCTTTATAATAAGAATCATTGTCCTTTTCATTATTTTGAGAATTGTCATTCTCCTCGTTCTGCTCATTATCGTTTTCTTCAGCACTTTCTTGCGTTGCAGTTTCTTGACTGCTAACCTCTTTTAAGTTGTCTTCTGAAGTCTCGTCTTCAACTGTATCTTCTTCTGTACTTTTTTCTTGAGTTCTTTTTTCAGAAGTAATTTTATCTTCATTATGAGTATCATCTTTAGGTGTAACAAATATAGCTTTACATCCACCTATTAACATAATTAATAATATTAAAACTCCAAAACAACCTAGACACCCACAACAACCTCGAGAACCGTTATTATCCATTTTTATTCTCCCTTTTAAATAATATTATGTATAAATTAATTGTAAAATACATTATAATTAATTTCAATTTTAATTTTAAAAACGAAATATTTAAAAAGTGGATAAAAAATATAGCTTTAACAAATA
Organism: Staphylococcus croceilyticus; assembly: GCF_002902575.1. Lineage (GTDB taxonomy): Bacteria > Bacillota > Bacilli > Staphylococcales > Staphylococcaceae > Staphylococcus > Staphylococcus croceilyticus. Next base: position 1,909 of record NZ_PPRD01000035.1, read on the forward strand.
AAAAATAGCTCGTAAGAACATGTTTGTTAATCAAGTCTTACGAGCTACCACAATATGATTGATATTTAATTATTTATATCTTCATTTAAAATTTAATTACCATACGTCCGGTAATTGTTCCTTCTTCCATTTCTTCAAAAATGTCATTAATTTCTTCTAATTTACGAGTTTGAACTTTTGGTACAACTTTTCCTTCTGCAGCAAATTGGAAAGCTTCTTTCAAGTCTTGACGTGTACCCACTAATGAACCAATGACTTCAATGCCATCAAGTACTAAACGTGGGATTTCTAAATCCATTTTTTCCACTGGTAAACCAACCGCTACGACACGTGCGCCCGCTTTAACAACATCTACTGCTTGGTTAAATGGTGTTTTAGCTACAGCTGTTACTACAGTAGCATCTAATCCTTTATCATCTGTAAGTTGATTAACTTCTTCTACAGCATCTTGATTATTAGTGTTTACGACAGCATCTGCACCTAATTTCTTAGCAAAAGCTAATTTATCATCGCTAATATCAAAAGCTACCACTTTTGCGTTAAAGACATTTTTCGCATATTGAAGCGCTAAGTTACCTAACCCACCAACGCCAAAAATACCAATCCATTGACCTGGTCTAATATTACTTACTTTCACGGCTTTATATGTCGTTACTCCAGCACACGTAATTGATGAAGCTGCTGCTGGATCCAAATCTTCAGGAACTTTCACTGCATAATCAGCTGTGACAATGACTTGCTCAGCCATTGCACCATCGACTGTATAACCAGCATTTTTCACGTCACGACATAGCGTTTCGCGTCCTGTAGTACAATATTCGCAATGCCCGCAGCTTTCAAACATCCAAGCGATAGATACGCGGTCCCCTACTTTAAGTGACTCTACATCTTCTGCGACTTCAACTACTCGACCGATTCCTTCATGACCTAACACGCGTCCTGTGACATCACCGAAATCGGCATTTTTAACATGTAAATCTGTATGACACACTCCACAATATTCTGTCTGAACTAAAGCTTCACCAGGTTCTAATTGACGTAATTCTTTATTCTCAACACTTACTTTATGATCTTGAGTTACTACTGCTGCTTTCATGGTAAACCACTCCTTGTCCAAGTATAATTTTTGTGTATCTTTACAACTAAGTATATTATATGTAATCGCTTACAAATATGGAAATATTTTAACTTTATATATTTGTATTTACATTTTTGATTTCAAAGATATTGAGCAAAGTTTATGATACTCATTGTAAGGCTTAGCTTTATGTGCATGTCTACCTACTCACACTCCCCATTAATGCAGAGTTATTAAATATGATATAATTTGAATTGTAAGAAATTTATCATTTCGTAGTTATTATGCATTATCATCATGTTTTATGGAGGGAAGAACTATGAAAACGCACGTCCTATATGGTAAGTCTGAAATAGCAGTTAATGTACCTGATGATAGTACAGTCATTGAACCACAAAATATTGAAGCGTTAGAAGATTATACTTCAGCTATTCAAGATGTTTTAAGAAACCCTACAGGTTCTAAACCTTTAAAAGATATAGTTAAAAGCGATGATATCGTTTCAATTGTAATTAGTGATATTACTCGTCCTACACCTAATCACATTTTAGTTCCTTTACTAATTGAAGAATTAAGTCACGTACCACGTGAAAATTTCGTCATTATTAATGGTACTGGCACACATCGTGATCAAACACGTGATGAACTGATTCAAATGTTAGGTGAAGACATCGTTGATAGCGTAAAAATTGTTCATAATCATTGTGATGAAAAAGAAAGTCTAGTTAAAGTTGGACACAGTAAATATGGTTGTGACGCTTATTTAAATAAAGATTATGTAGAATCTGACTTTAAAATTGTCACTGGCTTTATTGAACCACATTTCTTTGCAGGCTTTTCGGGAGGCCCTAAAGGCATTATGCCTGGTATCGCAGGTCTTGAAACAATCAAAACTTTCCATAATGCGAAGATGATTGGCGACCCTCGTTCTACATGGGGTAACTTAGAAGATAATCCTGTACAAAACATGGCTCGCGAAGTGAACAAAATGTGTAAACCTGACTTCTTATTAAACGTAGCTTTAAACAAAGATAAAAAAATCACTGCTGCCTTTGGTGGTGAAGTGTTTGAAGCGCATAAAGAAGGTTGTGCTTATGTTAAAGAACACGCTATGTTTAAATGCGATGACCGTTTTGATATCGTTATCGCCTCAAATTCAGGTTATCCTCTAGACCAAAACTTATATCAAACGGTTAAAGGTATGAGTGCAGCTAGTAAAGTTGTTAAAGAAAATGGATCAATTATCATGGTATCTGAATGTGCAGATGGTTTCCCAGACCATGGTAAATTCGCTGAAATATTTAAAATGGCGGATACACCTCAAGGTATCTTAGACCTTATCCATGATCCTAACTTTTCAGAAGTAGACCAGTGGCAAGTTCAAAAACAAGCAAGCATTCAAACATTCGCAAATGTTTACGTTTATTTACAACTGACAGACCAACAGTTAAAAGATTCAATGTTGAATCCAACTTCAAACATCGAACAAACGATTGCTGAATTAGAAGAACAAGCAGGACGCAAATTGAGTATCGGCGTTATGCCACAAGGACCATTAACAATTCCATATGTAGAAGAATAATTAGGCGCGTTGTTATATTAATCAAAAATAAAAAGACGGATAGAAAGTCCTTAGCAATCGAGAAAACGCAATGCGTAATGAAGTGTGAAGTGAGTTTACTATACGTAAATGAGCAATTTAAGCATAAGTTGCCGAAGAGTGAAAGGGCTTGTCTACTGTCTAGAATAATTGGAAGGAATGATAAACATGACTGAATTAAACAATAAAGAATTAAAATTAGACACATTATTAAAAGAGATGAAAAGCGTTGTCATCGCCTTTTCAGGTGGTGTAGACAGCAGTCTAGTTCTTAAAAAAGCGATAGATGTATTAGGCACTGAAAACGTTAAACCAGTTGTTGTGAAATCTGAACTTTTCAGAAACGAAGAATTTAACCAAGCGATTGAGTTAGGTCGTGAGCTAGGCGTTGAAGTGATGGAAGCTGAAATGGCTGAATTAGAAGATGCAAACATCGTGAAGAATACACCTGAAAGCTGGTACTACAGTAAACGTTTAATGTATGGCAAATTAGATGAAATTAAAGAAGAATTAGGCTTTAATTACGTGTTAGATGGCATGATTATGGACGATTTAGAAGATTTCCGTCCAGGTTTAAAAGCACGTGAAGAATTTGGCGTTCGTAGCGTCTTACAAGAAGCAAGCTTATATAAAACTGAAGTGCGCGAATTAAGCCAACAACTTGGTTTACCAGTATGGAATAAACCTGCGTTATGTAGCTTAGCTTCACGTATCCCTTACGGTGAAGAATTAAGCTTTACTAAAGTAAACAAAGTAAATGAAGCTGAAAAACACATCTTAAGCCTAGGCGTAAATAACGTACGTGTACGTTATCACCACAACATTGCGCGTATTGAAGTATCAGAAGATGATTTAATGACAGTGATTAACAACAAATCAAATATCACATTACGTTTAAAAGAACTTGGTTTCGATTATGTCACTGTAGATTTAGAAGGTTACAGAACAGGTAGCATGAACGAAGTGATAGATACAGATACAACTAAACTAGTATAAGGAAGTATACACATGAGTAAAGATTCTAATTTTATTGAAGACTTGCTCGAAAGTGTAAAATCAAATCAAATATCTATTGATGAAGCTAAAGCCCAACTCAGTCATTATGACGAATTGGGCTTTGCTAAAATTGATTTACATAGAGCAAAGCGCCAAGGCTTTCCTGAAGTTATCTTCGGTCAAGGGAAGACAAAAGAACAAATTAATCAGATTATTACAAGTTTACTTCAACATGAAACTACTATACTCGCTACACGTGTAAACGAAGCTAAAGCATCTCATGTTTTAGAACACCATCCTGAATTAGAATATCACCCTGAAGCACAAATCATATGTACACCAATTGATACCATCAAAAAATCAAATCATTATATCTCAATATTATGTGCTGGTACATCTGACTTTCCTATTGCTGAAGAAGCTGCTATTACCGCTGAAGTTATGGGTATACAAGTAAAACGTTTCTATGATGTAGGTGTTTCTGGTATTCATCGTTTATTTGAGCAAATTCAAGAAATTCGTCGTGGTAAAGTATCAGTGGTGATAGCCGGAATGGAAGGCGCACTCGCAAGTGTAGTTGGTGGATTAGTTGACCATCCAGTTTATGCAGTTCCTACAAGTATTGGTTATGGGGCGAATTTAAATGGTGTCACTACCCTATTATCAATGGTTAATTCATGCGCACCAGGTACTAGTGTTCTTAATATAGATAATGGATTTGGCGCTGGCTATAACGCTGCAATGATTATTAATATGTTAGAAAATAAATAGAATGGAGTTACAAACATGAGTAATGCATTATATTTAGACTGTCATGCGGGTATTGCTGGGGATATGTTATTGTCTGCATTAGTAGATTTAGGAGCTAATCCTCAAGCTATTGAAAATGAACTAAAAACATTACCTATCGATGATTTTAAGCTTCATTTTGAAAAGAAAATTAAACAAGGCATCCATGCTATGACTTTAAAAATTGACTTCCACGAACATCATCACCATCGCAAAGCTGCTGATATCTTTAAAATGATTGATGAAAGTCACTTAGCAGATCGCGTTAAAGAACGTAGTAAAGTAATATTTGAAACAATTGGCTATGCAGAAGCTAAAATACATGGCATGACAATTGAAGATGTTCATTTCCACGAAGTAGGCGCAATGGATTCTATTATAGATATTATCGGTGGCTGTATCGCATTGGAACAATTAGGTATCGATACATTATACTGCTCACCTATTCCCACGGGTAATGGCAAAATTAATATCGCACATGGTATTTATCCAATACCTGCTCCAGCTACGGGTGAAATCTTAAAAGGTATTCCGTTAGCTGAATTCGATGTGGCAAGTGAATTAACGACGCCAACAGGTGCTTCATTCGCTAAAAGCTTAGTGACTCAATTCGGACCATTTCCATCTGCGACTATGAAAGAAATTGGATATGGCGCAGGAAATAAAGATTTCGACTTTCCAAATGTACTACGTGTTATTCAATTTGAAGATGTATCACCACAATCTAATGATCAAGTACAAGTGATTGAATGCCAGATTGATGATATGACCCCTGAGATGCTAGGCCACTTTATGGATACTGCCTTACATGAAGGCGTGTTAGATGTATATTACACACCTATTACGATGAAAAAGAACCGACCTGCTGTTCAACTCACTATTATTTGTAAAACTAGTGATAAACAACACATTGAAGACTTAGTTCTAACACATACTTCTTCTCTAGGTGTACGTAGCTATTCAGTTAATCGCCAAATTTTGAGTAGAACATTTCGTAAAGTGAATACTTCATATGGGGAAGTTATGATTAAATTTTCTTTAAAAGAAGGAAAAATACTAAAAATGAAACCTGAATTTGAAGATATAAAACTAGCAAGTAAACATGCTAGCCTATCACTACAAAGCGTATATAATGAGGTTATGAAGGCCGTTTATAACCAATTTAGTATTGGTGATACTTTAGAAGAATAGAATTTGATGTTCTCCAACCACCAAGCGACAATAAATACTATAATTCTCCCCACCATTGGTCTATCAATGATGGGGATTTTATATCATTTAATTACTCAAATGCTTTAAACAATTCATCACTAGAATTATTCCACATATCTTCGTTATGTGATTTTAAAAAGTCTTTGAGTACTTTTTTGTTATCTTCACCGATTTGATCGATGATAAATTTATGTTTCATAGATTTATCCATCATATTTACGTGTTCAGGCATACTTTTATATCCTCTACGGATACTTTTGTTAACAAGCAAGTAGCAAGCAGTGACACCAGCATAATATGGACCATTTTCACCGCGTTCAGTAGTTACCCAACAAAGCCAATATTCTTTAGCTTCGTCACCTTCAACTTCTTCTTTCTCATTAATCCATTTTACGCCTTTTTCAACTTGAGCACGTGCATGCATTCCACCAATATCTATAAACGCTTCTTTATTCGCTACATCTATAAATACAGGTGCAATATTATCTAAACTAATCGATCCGATATTTGTACCTTTATGGCCATCTAGAGGATCATTCTTAATAATATTAAATTTAAAACCTTTGTTCTCAGACACGCGTTACACCTCCAACAAACTTAAATTCCATAGCATATCATACGTGTTATATGAAAAAGTTTCAATTTCCTAATTTAGTTCGTTCAATAAATTAATAATTGAACCTTTAACCTGTGGGTCTTCAATATTAAGTATCATTTCTTTAGGATAATACAATTTATAATCTTCACGGTTTATACCTGTAATACTTGAAATAACTAGAGATTGACTACTAATTTCCTTAATACTACCGTTTCGTCTTAATAAATGAATAGGCTTGCGATTAGAACCGGGACGGTCATAGTCATATGGTAAATCCGAAAAGGCTTCACTAACGAAATAATAATTCGGATCTATGCCACCTTCAATAAATAGTTCTTGTAGTTCAGTAATTGTAATAATTGAACCATCAAATGGAATATATTTAAATAAATCGCGATTGATAAATCGTCGTGCTAAATCACTAAGTATGGCATCTTCTTCATCAATCCACTTTTTCAAATAATATAAAACGACAACTTCGTCTAATTCAACATATTGTTCAATCGTAATATTCCCTTCAAAGAAAGGTACAAAATCTTCTGGGTACATCTTGAAATGATATCCCTCTTGATACAAGTGTTTTACTCGTTTCAAGCAATTATTTAAAAGCACCTCTCCCCCTCGACTGACCGGGTGGAAATAAATTTGCCAATACATTTGATAGCGACTCATAATGAAATTCTCTACCGCGTGCATCCCACTTTCTTTGATAAGCACTTCTTTTTTAGAAGGTCTCATTAAACGTAAAATACGTTCCATGTCGAATGTGCCATAAGACACACCTGTAAAATAGGCATCACGTTGCAAATAGTCCATGCGGTCAGCATCAATTTGCGAAGAAATCATAGAAATGACTAATTTATTTTCATGTGTTTTATTAATGACATCAGCCACATCTTGTGGAAACGTCTTAGATACGCGACTTAAAACTTCATTTACTTCAGTGCCACCAGTGATGATAGCTTGCGTAAATGCTTCATGGTCTGTGTTAAATATCTTTTCAAAGCTATGAGAAAAAGGACCATGACCTAAATCATGTAATAAAGCTGCACATAAGGCTAGCGGTCTATCCTCATTGTTCCAAGCTTCACGCCCTACAAATGATTCATCAATCATACGACGTACAATCTCATAAACACCTAAAGAATGACCAAAACGACTATGTTCTGCAGTATGAAAAGAAAGATAAAGTGTGCCTAATTGCTTAATGCGACGTAAACGTTGAAATTCTTTTGTCTTAATTAAATCCCAAATAAGCTGATCTTTGACATGAATGTATTTATGAATAGGGTCTTTAAATACTTTCTCTTCAGCTAATTTTTGTTCAACATAAGGTGTTTGCGTCAATGTCATCCTTCCTTTCATAAGAACATGCACTTTTATTTATAAATTCTTCTTCATTAAAGCTAAGTCTAATTGTTCGCCATACATTTCTGGTTGGTAAGAACGTACAATTTCAAAGCCGTGATTTTGATAATATTTGATTGCACCCTCGTTCTTATTATCAACTTCAAGGTAAACAACATCATATTTACCTTGGAAATGTTCTAAACCTTTCTCAAGTAAACTTGTACCATGGCCTTTGTGCTGAGATTCTGGATGAACGTAGTGTGCTGACAAATATAATTCTTTACCATAAATAAAATTAGCAAATCCTACGATTTCCTCTTCTTCCTCAGCTACTAAGAAAAGTTGTTCTTCTAAACGTTTTTTTAAATGTGATTCATTATACGAAGCAGCAAGTAACTCGTTAATTGTTGATGCAGCATAAATGTTTAAATAAGTGTTATACCATGCTTTAGTAGCCACATCTCTGATAGCTACAACGTCATTTGCTGTTGCTTCTCTGACTTTAAACATACTTGATTCTCCTGACTTTACAATGGAATTAATAATCGAATTATATCATAGTCTGTAGTTAAACGCTTATTATGTAAGTAAACCTCAGACTTATAATCCAGAACGTGGAATTACTTTTCTATTACTTAGCCTAATGTCTCATTCCACTCTTTAGCTCTTCCTAAGGCAAATGTATCTTTCATAATATCACCTGGTCTTTCAGCCGTACCAACGATATATCCATTTAGCTCGGCTCCAATAAAGTCCAACGTGTATTTCATTTGAGTAATACAAGGTTTAGCTTTAACTTTAGGACAATCTCCCCCAACTAAAATAAGACGGAAATCTATTTTAGCCATTTTTTCCTTAAAGTCTTTATAGTTAGGATCAATCAGTGTTTCAGACCAATGATCAATAAATGCCTTTAATGAAGCTGAAATACTGTACCAATAAACAGGTGACGCGAAAATAACTGTATCACTTTCTAAAACCTTATCGATAATTTCTTTATAATCATCAGGATACGTTTCAATATCTTCCTTCTCATGACGTAAATCTCGAACCGGATTTAATTGATATTGCGTTAAATCTATCCAATTATAATCCAAACCTTCTAAAGCATATTTCGTAATTTGTGCCGTATTACCTTCTGGACGACTTCCCCCAAATAAGACAGTTATCATCTAACATTCCTCACTTTCTAGAAACCCATGAACTTGTTAATTAATTTCATGCAATATATATAAATTAATATAATTATTCTTAAATAAAATACTAAACTTCATTTATTTTACTATAAAAATTAACTATAATTCTCTTCAAAAAAAATGTAAATTCAAAAATTACTAAAGTTAGTTTAAATTAACTTAATAAAAAGTAAATATCTCCACACTCTTTTTGTACCCCATCACTGCATTTTTATGTAATAAATTTATAAAATATTTAACTATCCCTTAATTCCTTCTATATTTAAAAGCTCCTACACCTTTATAAACGGAGTAGGAGCTTAAATTACTCTAACTTATTTAAATATTTTTACCTTTTATTCAATAGGGAAAAGTTCATCAATTTTTTTGATTTCCTCGTCTGTTAGCTGTACATTCGCCGCTTCAATATTCTCAACAACTTGTTCAGCACGTTTAGCACCCGGAATTACCACATCTAGTGCCGGACGTGTTAAATAAAACGCTAATACGACGTTAGCAATTGAAGTATTGTGAGCTTCAGCAATACTACTCAATTCTTTTACACGACGCACATTATCTTTGAACACTTCAGGTTGGAAATCGCGACGTCTAGCGCGGTGATCATCAAATGTTTGATTTTCATCATATTTACCGGCTAAAATACCAGACGCTAATGGGAAATATGGCACAAATGTAATGTCATTTTCAGCTGCATATTTCATCACTTCTTCATTTTCACGATGCAATAAATTATATTCTAATTGCACAACGTCTACGTAGCCATCCTTATTCGCTTCTTTAAGTTGATCTAACGTGAAATTAGAGACGCCAATCGCTTTAATTTTACCTTCTTCTTTTAATTCTTGTAATGCAGCAACAGCTTTATCTTTAGGCGTATCTTCATCTGGAAAATGAATATAGTATAAATCAATATAATCTACTTGAAGACGTTTCAAACTATTCTCAACTTGTTGCTTTAAATACTCAGGATCATTGTTTTGGACAACGTCATCATTTTCTTTAATAACGTGAGATCCTTTAGTCGCAATTTGAACTTTCTCACGAGGATATTCTTGGACTACTTGTCCAACCAATTCTTCAGAACGTTCTGGCCCATAAATATATGCCGTATCTAATAAAGTAATACCATTATCTATCGCTTTACGCACAACTTCCTTACCTTGTTCTTCATCTAAATTCGGATATAAATTGTGTCCACCTACCGCGTTTGTACCTAATGCGATGGGAAATACACGTACATCTGATTTACCTAATTGTACTAAGTTTGCCATTTAATATCGCTCCTTTATCTTCAATTCACTACTTATAGTTTACCCCAATACCTATGATACATTCATCTTGACTAAATTGTAAAAATATACTTTAATGTAACTAATCAAGTTACATTAAAGGGATGACATTATGAATTTAGAATTTAATATCGCACTTCACGTTCTAACTTTTCTAACTAAACACAAAGACCAACATTTCAATAGCCAAGACCTAGCTCAGCTTACCTGTCTCAATCCAGTTCAACTACGTCGCGTCACCACTATATTGAATCATCATGACTATATAGACACCCTTCGCGGAAAAGGCGGAGGCTACCGAGCTAACGATAGCACCCCCTCTATCAAGCTGTCTACACTTTATCAGCTTTTCGTGTTAGACAAAGCTAACACGCAACGCATCTTTACAGGTAGCGAGCAGAGTCATTGTAAGATATCGAGAAACATTGCACACACAATGAATCGCTACAAAGAACAAGAAATAGCTTTAGCCCTCGACTTTTATAGTAACTTGACAATTAACAATGTACTCAAAGAAACACTCCAGGAGGAAACAACACATGACACATTATAATCTTTTAATCATTGGTTTCGGTAAAGCCGGTAAAACACTTGCCAAATACGCAGCATCACAAGGACAACAAGTCGCTTTAGTAGAACAATCATCAGATAATTATGGCGGCACATGCATCAACCACGGATGTATACCTAGTAAAGTGCTTGTGCATGATGGTATTGATGGTGCCGAATTTGGTCCTGCATTTTCAAGAAAAAAAGAAGTGGTTAGTGCTTTAAATAAAAAGAATTACGCTAATTTAGCAAATGACGCAAATATTGAAGTTCTCAACTTTAAAGCTCAATTTAAATCAAATACTGAAATTGAATTATTGAATGAAGATGGCACCGTTGCGCAGACAGTCACAGCAGATAAAATCGTGATTAATACGGGTGCGAAATCTAATATTCCTAAAATCGAAGGTCTTGATACGGCACAAAATGTGTACGATTCACGCGGTTTATTAAATATTGCGTTTCAACCTAAAGATTTAGTGATTATTGGTGGCGGTTATATCGCATTAGAATTTGCATCGATGTTCGCAAATTTTGGCTCAAACGTTACTGTCGTGGAATATGGCAAACACATTATGCCACGTGAAGATAGCGAAGTAGTAGAATACGCATTGAGAGACTTGAAAGATAAAGGAATTACGTTTGTCACTGAAGCAGAAACACACGCGTTTAAAAACGCAGGACCGCATACAATAGTTGAAACTTCGAAAGGCACATTTACAGCTGATGCAGTCTTACTAGCCACAGGACGTGTGCCTAATACAGACTTAGCGCTTGAAAATACTGACATCCACCTTGGGGAACGTGGTGAAATTAAAGTTAATTCGCATCTTCAAACGTCAGTCGAACACATTTATGCAGCTGGTGACGTTAAAGGTGGCCTGCAATTTACTTATATTTCATTAGATGACTTCAGAATTTTAAAATCTGAATTGTTTGGTAATGGTGACCGTACAATAGAAAATCGTGGTGTTATTCCATATACTGTCTTTATTGATCCGCCATTCTCTCGCGTTGGATTAACTGCGAAAGAAGCCGAAGCACACGGCTATGATTATATTGAAAATAAATTAGCTATTAACACTGTACCTCGTCATAAAATCAATAACGACCCACGCGGTTTGTTTAAAGTTGTTATTAATAAAAAGAATAATGAAATTTTAGGCGCTACGTTATATGGCAAAGAATCAGAGGAAATTATTAATTTAATTAAATTGGCAATTGACCAGCATATTCCTTACCAAGTTTTAAGAGATGGTATTTATACTCATCCAACAATGATAGAATCTTTTAACGATTTATTTAATATTTGACGAATTGTAATATTAAGTGCAACACTAATAAAATTCCATAAAAAAGGCCCATGATTGGCACTTTATTGTAAGATGTTAATAA
>NZ_PPRD01000036.1 GCF_002902575.1 Staphylococcus croceilyticus
CAGTCCAACTACCATCGGCGCTAAGGAGCTTAACTTCTGTGTTCGGCATGGGAACAGGTGTGACCTCCTTGCCATTGTCACCAGACAATAACTTACTCAATCAATTATACTATCGATTATTTTAACTTTCAATAGTCAATTTTACACTTTGTTAAAATTTCTTTTACAAGCGTTTTACAAAATTAACTTTCGTTTTTGACGACTTTTATATCATATAATATTTAAATGATAATGTCAATAACTTTTTCAAACTTTTTTAATTAGTTTTAAAAGCATTAACTGATTTGTTCTTTTTTTGAGAACACTCATAATATATTAGCACATCATTTGTTCTGTGACTACTCTTTTTTTCTATAATTTCCAATGAATTTTTCACTCTTTTTTACTTTTGATATTATTATTGAAGTTTGATCTGTTTTAATATTTTTTAACGTTATGTTAATCTCTTTTCAACTCCTCAACATACATTCTTAATATTGACTTAAACATATTCCTTCTAAATACAAAAACGCTATCTACAAGCAAGTAGATAGCGCCACAATAACTTACTATTTATTATTTTTGTCTCATGTAAGGGAATAATAATACGTCTCTGATAGATGGTGAGTCTGTTAGTAACATTACTAAACGGTCAATACCGATACCTAATCCACCTGTTGGAGGCATACCATATTCTAATGCTTCAATGTAGTCTTCATCCATTTCATGTGCTTCGTCATTACCTTGTTCTTTTTCAACAAGTTGGGCTTCGAAACGTTGACGTTGATCGATAGGATCATTTAACTCAGTAAATGCATTTGCATGCTCTCTACCTACGATGAATAACTCAAAACGATCAGTAAATCTTGGATCTTCAGGATTTTTCTTAGCTAATGGAGAGATTTCAATTGGGTGACCATAAATAAATGTTGGTTGAATTAATGTTTCTTCTACTTTTTGTTCGAAGAATTCATTTAAGATATGGCCGTATTTCATATTCTCTGTAATTTCAATACCATGTTCTTTAGCTAAAGCTTTAGCTTCGTCATCAGATTTAACTTGATAGAAGTCTACACCTGTCGCTTCTTTAACAGCATCTACAATGTGTAAACGTGTCCAAGAAGATTCTAAATCAATTTCTTCACCATTATATTGAACTTTTGCTGAACCTAAGACTTCTTGTGCGATATGTCTAACCATTGATTCAGTTAGATCCATGATATCGTGATAGTCAGCGTATGCTTCGTATAATTCAATCATTGTAAATTCTGGGTTATGGCGTGTTGATACACCTTCATTACGGAACACACGACCAATTTCGTAAACTTTTTCAAGTCCACCTACAATTAAACGTTTTAAATGTAATTCAATCGCGATACGCATGTATAATGTAGCATCTAATGCGTTATGGTGTGTAACGAAAGGACGCGCAGCAGCACCACCAGCGATTTGATGCATCATTGGTGTTTCAACTTCTAAGTAACCTCTTTGATTTAAGTAGTTTCTCATTTCTTGAATGATTTTACTACGATTGATAAATGTACGTGTGCTTTCTTCGTTTGTAATTAAGTCTAAATAGCGTTGACGATATCTTTGTTCGATATCTTGTAGTCCATGGAATTTATCAGGTAATGGTCTTAAAGCTTTTGCTAACATTGTAAATGATTTAGCTTTTACTGATAATTCACCTGTATTTGTTTTGAACATTACACCTTCAATACCAACGATGTCACCTAAGTCAGCACTTTTCCAAAGATTATCGAAGTCTTCTTCTCCAATTTGATCTTTACGTACATAAATTTGAATTTGACCTGTTAAATCTTGAACGTGTGCAAATCCAGCTTTACCTTTACCACGTTTTGTCATTAAGCGACCAGCAATTGAAACATGGCTGTCATCTTCTTTGTCATGTAATTCTTCTTTAGAGAATTGATCCCATTGTTCTTTTAATTCGCTAGCTGTTGCCGTACGTTCAAAACGTTTACCAAATGGATCGATTCCTAAATCGATTAATTCTTGTAGTTTTTGACGACGGACCTGCATTTGGTCATTCATTTCTTCTGACATAACTTTCTCTCCTTTAGCTTCGTTATTCTTGCCAATCATTCCATATATTCATTTTGGAAGCCTTACAAGCAAGATATCTATCATTTTTGTTCAGTATTAGCCTGGTTTAATGTTTCATATGCTTTACTGTTAACTTTGCACGTTTAAGGTACTAAGATGTATGTTGAAGCATTTTCATTTCACCATTTTCATCTTTTAATTCTACTAAACGATGGAAAGGTAATAAAGCATTTTCTCCTTTATCCTGACCCGGAGCCTTTTCAAATAATAACCTCTTAATCTTTATACTTCTTAACGGTGTCGTCTGCCATAACTAGCTCGCCGATAGTTTGATTAGAGCGAGGTTCCACTTTATTTGAGGCTATATCATTTAAAGGTATCAATACAAAGGCACGTTCATTCATGCGAGGATGCGGAATGCTTAAATCCTCTTCTTCGACTACTTCATCGCCATAAAGCAAGATGTCGACGTCTAATGTTCTAGGGCCCCAACGAATTTCTCTAACTCTATGCAAATGTTGCTCCGTTTCTAAACAATGTTTTAGAAGTGCTTGAGGCGTCAACTCTGTGTTGATTTCTATGCATAAATTTAGAAAATTAGGTTGATCCGTATAGCCGACTGGTGCGGTTTCATAGATTGGGGAAGTTTGAACTACCTCGATACCTTCTGTACTATCCAGCAGTCGAATGGCTTCTTGCAATTGTTGTTCTCTATCTCCAATATTACTTCCTAGACCTAAATATGCTTGTACCATTTAACGATTCTCCCTCACTATCTCTATGCCTACACCATCATAATGCCCCGGTATAGGTGGATTCTCTTTAGTGATTCTGACTTTCGTTTCCATTACACGATTATAGTGTGAATTTATACGTTTTGCAATACGTTCGGCTAGATGCTCAATTAAATTGCAAGGTGGTCCTTCCACAATCTCTTTTACATCTTCAAATACTTCGCCATAGTGCACTGTATCAGTGACCTCATCGGATTGACCCGCTTCAGCTAAGTCTACTTTCAATGTCACATCGACTACGAAGATTTGTCCTATTTCATTCTCTGCAGAAAGCGCGCCGTGATATCCGTAAAAACGCATACCTTTAAGAAAGATTATGTCGTTCATCTTCATTCTCCTTTAAGAAGTCCATACTTTGGCCTAAACACGCATTTAATTGAACATTGTGTACGCGTACAGCTTTAACGCCTTTCATTATACCATAGGCCGTAGTAGCAGCTGTGGCTTCATCACGTTCCAGCGCTTTCGTTTCTGTACCTATCATTTCTTTAATAAAACGTTTACGGCTTGTAGCTAATAAAATAGGATACTCTGTGGCTACTAGCTCATCTAATCGCGCCATGACTTCATTTTCTTCTTCACGTGTCTTCGCGAAACCAATACCTGGATCTAACCATATCTTATGTTGCGGAATGCCGGCCATTTCAGCCTTGTTTGCTTGAGTCATTAAAGATAACAACATTTCTTCTACTACAGGTTGCTCACGATGACCATCACCGTTATGCATTAATACAATTTCTGCATCGTATTCAGCGACTTTATCTATAATTTTAGGATCGTATAATCCAGCCCATTGATCATTAATCATCGTTGCACCAAGTTTCAAGCAAGCTTCGGCTACTTCACTGCGATACGTATCAACTGATATTTGCACACCTAATGACACTAATTTTTCTACTACAGGCACGACACGTTCTAATTCTTCTTCTAATGGCACTTCAGTATAGCCTGGTCTTGTAGATACGCCCCCAACATCTATAATATCTACGCCTTCTTCAATCATTTCTTTGGCACGTGCCACGGCGTTTTCAACTGAGTTATATTTTCCTCCATCAGAGAATGAGTCAGGCGTCACATTTAAGATGCCCATAATTTTTGTTTTCGTCATTATTGTCACCCTTCACTATTTTTAAAAATGAAAACAAGGTCTGGACAAAAGCGTTTAGGATTTAAGCAGAACCGAACGATAAGCAAAATTACTTCTCAAATTTTGTCGAGTCGTGAACCCCCAACTTGCTTTACTTGTAGAATTTCTTAATGAAATTCTCTGTGTTGGGGCCCCGCTGCCGAGGATCCTATTTTTGGGAAGATGTTAAGTTATTTCCCAGTGTATGTATTCTTTTTGTCTCATCCCTATTTTAATTTTTTACTCACTTTTAATGATACACTCATTTGAGCAACATTGCAGTGTTCGTAATTGAGGAATTTGTTTAGAATGTCTGCGTGTATTGCAGTGCCTTTTCAAAAAATAAAAAAGCTAGCAAAGCAATGAAGCTTCACTAGCGTATAGATAGCGACGTTTAATTAGTCGTCGAATGAATATAATGGTGTTGATAGGTAACGTTCACCGTTACTTGGTAATACAGTTACAACTGTTTTACCTTTACCTAATTCTTTAGCTTTTTGGATAGCTGCATAGATTGCTGCGCCTGAAGAAATACCTGCTAAGATACCTTCTTCTTTAGCGACGCGGCGTGCCATTTCCATTGCAGTGTCGTTGCCAACTTTAATAATGCTTTCATAAATGTCTGTGTTTAATGTGTCTGGTACGAAACCTGCACCTAAACCTTGTAATTTATGAGGACCAGGTTCGCCACCACTTAATACTGGTGAAGCTTCTGGTTCGATTGCAACGATTTCGATGTTAGGATATTTTTCTTTTAATACTTTACCTACACCAGATAATGTACCGCCTGTACCTACACCTGCTAAGAAGGCATCGATTTGTTTACCTTCGAATTGTTCAACAAGTTCTGGGCCAGTTGTTAACGCATGTATTTCTGGGTTAGCTGGGTTTTCGAATTGTTGTGGCTCAAAGTAGCCATGTTCTTCTTTTAATTCTTTAGCTTTTTTAATAGCACCTTTCATAGCTTCTGATCCTGGTGTTAATACTAATTCAGCACCGTAAGCTTTTAATAAGTTACGACGTTCTGAACTCATTGTTTCAGGCATTGTGAATACTGCTTTGTAACCTTTAGCAGCACATACGAAAGCTAATCCAATACCAGTGTTACCACTTGTAGGTTCTACGATTGTATCGCCTGGTTTGATTTTACCTTCTTTTTCAGCTTTTTCGATCATAGCTAATGCGATACGGTCTTTTACTGAACCGCCTGGATTTTGATATTCTAATTTTACATAAACATCTGCTGCATCTTCGTCTACTACGTTTCTTAATTTTACTACCGGTGTATTGCCAATGATTTGTGTAATATTATCTACTGGTTTTTGTGCCATTGAAAAAACGCTCCTTTAACATTCTAATTTAAAACTTAGTTTTTCTATCGGATATAGTTATATTCTATCAGAATTTTCTAAAAAGACAAAGAGAATTATTTTTATGCGACTAATGAAATTACTTTTTTCTTATATATAATAACTTTACCACAAAGTCATTTTAATAAACTCAGAAGGGTTTAAGAGAGCTTGTGAAAAAGAAATTAAAGTATACAGACTGTGATGTTTTATCTACATTCTACAGTCTGCACATATGATTTCCAGAATCACCTATTTCATAGAAGCAAGCAACTCTTCTAGTTCACCCTCAGAGTATTGATATTTATTACCACAGAAGTGACAAATCGCTTCAGCGCCATGATCTTCTTTAATCATGCTTTGAATTTCTGCTTCTCCTAATCCTTTAATTGCGTTTAAGAATTTTTCGTGACTACAGTTACATTCAAATTGCGCATCCATTGTTTCTAAGATTTGAACATTATCTTCTCCAAGAATTTCATTTAAGATACCTTCTGGCGTTAGGCCTTGTTCAATTAATTTAGATACAGGTTGCATATTATTAATCGCTTCTTCTAATTTAGTAACGGTTTCATCTTTTGCACCAGGCATTACTTGAATGATAAATCCGCCTGCTGCTTTAATTGAATTATCTGGGTTAACTAATACACCTAATCCTACTGATGATGGTGTTTGTTCACTTGTAGCAAAGTAATATGTGAAATCTTCACCTAATTCACCAGATACAATTGGACTAGCCCCTGAGAAGTAGTCTTTCATGCCTACATCTTTAACGACTTGAATTGAACCATTTGTTCCAACTGCACGTCTCACATCTAATTTACCTTGTGCATTAAGTGGGAAATGCGTTTGAGGATGATCGACATATGCACGTACGTTACCTTGTGCATCAGCGTCAGCAATGATACGTCCAATTGGCCCTTTACCATCCACTGTTACTGTTAATTTTTGATCCCCTTTTAACATTGCTCCCATTAATAGAGTAGCTGTCATTGTTCTGCCCATTGCAGCTGAGGCTGTTGGCCATGTGTAATGACGTGTTTGCCCTTCTTGGACAGATTCAGTAGTTAAAGCAGCATAAGCACGAATTTCTCCATCGAAAGCTAATGATTTTACTATATAATCATGTGTCATTTATTTATCTCCTTTATTGCAGTTTATATTTTTATATTACTTATTTTTGGAAAATTAAAACCTATTAATTTGTTATCTTTAAGGACACTTATTCTACACTTGTTCAATAAGAATATGAAGTAACTTGCTTTACACTCATTACTCGCAATTTTGTAACGTATTAAAAAATCTCTTTCAACTAAGGGGTGTACCTTAGTGAAAGAGATTTTAATCTTCAAAGATTATATTTATCTATTTAGGATCGTTTGGATTATAAGGCTTGTCAATATTTGGTGATTGTTCGTAGCCTGTATCATCCTTGTCGTCTGAATCTCTGCGTGAACCTGAATGATGGTCATCATGAGAATCATCACGGTAGCGATCCTGTTCGTCACGATAAGGTCTACCTTCACGCTGACGATGTCTACGCTCGTGATTAATGTCACGGCGTTCTTCACGGTCTTCCTCTTCTTTTTCACGACCTTCGTCTAGTTGTTCTTTGCGAATATCGTCGTAAGATTTACCGTATTTACCTTGACTGAATTCTGAATCGTCATCGTCTTTAACAACGCGAGCAGCATCATAATCAACTTCAGGTAAGACACCATCGTAGAATAATGAACGAATTTGTTCAGCTACTAATGTTTCTTCAGTTAATAATGTCTTAGCAATAAGTTTTAATTGCTCTTCATGTTCTAATAAGATGCGTTTACAACGTTCATATTGTTCTTTAATGATACGTTGTACTTCTTTATCAATTTCATAAGCAATTTGACCAGAGTAGTTAGGTTCACCTTGCATATCTTTACCTAAGAATACTTGTCCGCCACCGCTTGATGAGAATTGTAGTGGTCCAAGTTTTTCACTCATACCATATTCAGTAACCATAGAGCGAGCAATTTGAGTTGCACGTTCAAAGTCATTAGAAGCACCTGTAGATACCTCATGGAAGTTAATATCTTCAGATACACGTCCACCTAATAATCCACAAATCTTATCTAATAATTCTGGTTCTGTCATTAAGAAACGATCTTGCTTAGGTAACATCATCGCATAACCACCCGCTTGACCACGAGGTACGATAGTTACTTTGTGCACGACTTCTGCTTCATCAAGTACCATACCAATAACTGTGTGACCAGCTTCGTGATGTGCTACAATGTTACGTTCTTTATCAGAGATAACACGTGATTTCTTCGCTGGACCAGCAATAACGCGGTCTGTAGCTTCTTCAATGTCACGCATATCAATTTTGTTTTTACCTTCACGCGCTGCGATTAATGATGCTTCGTTTAATAAGTTCTCTAAGTCGGCACCTGAGAAGCCTGGTGTTCTTTGAGAAATGGCTTTTAAATCCACTGTTTCATCAAGTGGTTTGTTCTTAGCATGTACATGTAAAATCGCTTCACGTCCTTTTACATCTGGACGACCAACTTGAATTTGTCTGTCGAAACGACCTGGACGTAATAATGCAGGGTCTAAGATATCAGGACGGTTAGTTGCAGCGATCATGATAATACCTTCATTTTCACCGAAACCATCCATTTCAACTAATAATTGGTTAAGTGTTTGTTCACGTTCATCGTGTCCGCCACCAACACCAGCACCACGTTGACGACCAACAGCATCAATTTCATCGATGAAAATGATACATGGTGCATTTTTCTTAGCATTTTCGAATAAATCACGTACACGGCTCGCACCTACACCGACGAACATTTCAACGAAATCAGAACCACTGATTGAGAAGAATGGCGCGCCAGCTTCACCGGCAACAGCACGTGCTAATAATGTTTTACCTGTACCTGGAGGGCCAACTAATAAAACACCTTTAGGTATTCTTGAACCCATTTGTTTGAATTTTTTATTATCTTTTAAGAAGTCAACAATCTCGATTAATTCTTGCTTTTCTTCATCTGCCCCAGCCACATCAGTGAAACGAACACGACGTTTTTGGTTATCGTACATTTTCGCTTTAGATTTACCAAAGTTCATCATACGACCGCCACCGCCGCCACCTTGTGCTTGGCTAAGGAAGAAGATAAATAATAAAGCAATTACTAATACTGGAATGAGTGTAGTCAACATGCTGACAAATACACTTTGTTTTTCTTCTTCTTTAACTTTAAAATCTAGTCCTTTTTGACTGCGTGCTTCATCTGTAATTTTCTGTAAGTCTTTATCGTTATTGTATAAAATCGTTGAAGAATAATCTTCATCATTTTTCGTTTTACCACTTACCAAGTACACATTTTGCTCAGGTTGGATTTGTAAGGATTTAAGATCACCTTTATCCAATTTTTCTACAAACTGTGAATAGGAAAGTTGCTTCGGTTGAGTGCCATTCCCATTTATGTATGAGAAGACGCCGAATAGAATAACGCCAATAATTGCGATAACTAGCACATTGCGAAAAGCTTTCTGCATGCGTCATTTCCTCCTATTTCTATAATAAAGCTAACAAAAATTGTAACACAACACTTCTCTTGAAGGCTAGCATTTCAACTTTTGTAGCACTTTTCTATTTTTTCATTTTCCCAATATCATTGTTTCTACATTTGAACCGTTTTTTGAAAAAAAGGCAAATTTTTCAAAGCCATTTCATGCTTTTCAGAGTGAAAATAATTAATATAAAATGAAGTCTACACTAAATTATAAATTAAGTATAGTTAAACAAGGTCTGGACAAAAGCGCTTAGGATTTGAGCAGAACCGAACGATGAGAAAAATTGTTTTTCAAATTTTGTCGAATCGTGAATCCCCAACTTGCTTTGTTTGTAGAATTTCTGAATGAAATTCTCTGTGTTGGGGCCCCGCTGCCGAGGATCCTGTTTTTGGGAAGCCGTCAATGAGTTTCCTAACACAAAAAGTCTCATGCCACAGCCTTTTATTAATTCAAAAACCTTTAATTATTTATTGTAAATTTCAGGTTTTAATGTTCCAATGTATGGTAAGTTACGATAGTGTTCTGCGTAGTCTAAACCGTAACCCACAACGAATTCGTCAGGAATTTTCTTACCTACGTATTTCGCTTCGATATCCGCTTTACGACGGTTTGGTTTATCTAATAATGTTACGATTTCTAAAGAATTAACTTTACGTGATTGAAGTAATTCAGTAATTGATTTTAAAGTTGTACCAGTTTCTAAAATATCTTCAATAATTAACACGTCTTTATTCTCAATAGAAGAACCTAAGTCTTTTAAGATTTGAACTTCTCCAGTAGATTCTGTTCCACCGTGGTAACTTGAAACATCCATGAAATCAATCGCTAAATGCGTATCAATACGTTTAATTAAGTCTGCCATAAACATTACAGAACCTTTTAAGATACCTACGCATACAAGTGGTTTATCTTTATAGTCGCGAGTAATTTGCTCACCTAATTCTTTACAAATCGTTTGAATATCTTCTTCAGATAATAAAATGTTTTTTAAATCGTCCTTCATTTATCATTCATCTCCAATTTTTTTAATTTCTATATTATCCTTATAATTTGATTTTATATATAAATGGCCCACAGCGATAATAGTATGCTGTTGGTCTTCAATCAATGGCATTTGTGCACGTTCATCGTTACTCACTTTATTATCAATGAACAAGCGACTCACCTTTTTATGCCCTTCACGTCCGTTCATCTTAATTTTATCCCCGTTGCGACGCGTACGAATCGTTAAAGGCCACTCCCAACAAGCGTTATGCGCCTGAATGGTGATGACATAGTCTCCGAAACGATAAGTTCCAGCTTGTGTCACCACTTGCTCTTTGTTTATAGGTGCCTCTTTTTTAGCCATTATTATAAATTTATCATAAGCAATTTGAATTATCCATGTTTCAGAAAGAGTAATCTCAATTTGTGCTACACGACTGTTAATTTGTTCAAACCACGCTTCATAATTTTTTTCTGAAAATGAAACCCGCAAATGGATAGAGTCAAACAATTGATCCAACAACACCATTTTAGTTACATTGTCCAATTGATTGAAAGCGTCTCGTGAAAATTGCATATGTGTATGGTCCGCGTTGATTGCAACTTCTTGTTGAATAAATTCATTCACACGTTGACGTGTCTGTTGTAATTGTATATCATGCCATGCTTTTAATTTTAATAATTGAGCTGTATCAAGGTCTGCATTGTTATCAATAGAAGGTAAAAGTCGATTGCGAATATCATTGCGTGCGTATTTATTGTCACTATTTGAAGCATCTTCATAATAAGGAACCTGATATGATTGCTGATAGCTACAAATATCAGCTTTATACGTATTTAATAATGGACGACACAATTTATAATGTTTTCGCCATGACACGTTATCCATGCCGAGTGAACTACGCGTCGACCTTCCAGTAAATACACGATAAAAAATCGTTTCTAATTGATCGTTTAAATGATGGGCAGTTAGTAAAGCGTCCGCTTCAAGTCGTTGCATCATCTCATCAAACCATGCATACCGTTGTTGCCTAGCATCTGCTTGAATGCTTTTACCTTGTTGCACTAGCCCAGATAAATCTAAGTGTTTCACATAACAAGGTGCATTATGTTGGGCACAAAAGTTACGAATAAATGCTTCTTCTTGTTGTGACGCTTCTCTTAAGCCGTGGTTAATATGTAAACATGAGATACGCGCATAAGTATGAGAAAGCTCATGAAGTAAGCGATGTAAAAGACACATGCTATCTATACCAGTAGATACCGCGATAACAATATGATCTTTTTCATCCCATAGTGATGTGTTCACTTCCACTTTGTCGCCCTCCTACTTCTTTCTTCTACCTTCATATCTAATGGGTGTTATTATCAAAAAAGGAGTGGGACTGAATTCTAACTATAGAATTCATGGCCCCACCCCGCACAGATAATAAGTACCAGAAGTCGATTACCTGTTGCGCATATAAACTATATATTTCATTTCATAGGACATACATGCCCATACCAATATGGCTTATAGTTATAGTTTAACTTTGACCTCTAGAGTATATTCAAATTAACGTCTTGAACCTTTACCGCCACGTCTTGATTCAGTTTGGCGTTTAATTGAAGTTAATTTATCTTCACTATCTTTCAAGAAGTTACTTAATTTCTTTTCAAAATCTTCACCTTTTTGTTGAGGTGATTTGTTTTGATGTGATTTATGATGTGGTCTGCGTGGACGATCTTTCGCTTTTTTAATTGAAAGACTGATTTTACCGTCTTCAGCAATTGATAAAACTTTTACTTCAACTTCGTCTCCAACTGATAAATGGTCTTCTACATTCTCAACATAGTTATCAGCTACTTCACTGATATGAACTAAGCCGCTTTTCCCTTCAGGTAACTCTACGAACGCACCAAATTTTTTGATACCAGTAACTTTACCTTTTAGCTTATTTCCTACTTCGATTGACATATTCTAAATAAATCCTCCCGATTATGATTCGATTTTAACCTTATTATATTCCTGTTTTAATATTTTCACAATGCTATAAAATGATTATTTTGTACAAGATAACCATCGCTATTTTCTAACTATCTTCCAATTATCTAGTTGCTATCGGAGGATTGAGAATCTGATGATTTCTTATCATTTGGCAATTTAAATATGACTTCGCCTTTATTACTCAAGTAATAATCATCTCTTGCAATTTTTTCAATATAATCTTTATCATTTAAATTATTGAGTTCTTCTTTTAATGCTAGTTCTTCATCTTGTTTCTTTTGAAATTGTTCTTCTTTATGTTTACGTTCAACGGCTGCTTGTTCGTTACTGTGTTTTTGGACGACAAGCATGATAGATAGAATAATGATAATGGCTAACAACAAGCCTCCAAAGACTGTGATACGACGACGTACCACGCGCATCTTTTTTTGTTGACGTCTTTTCTTACGATTTCTTTCAGAGGTATACTGGTTTCCAATATTTTCTACCTTATTACTCATAGCTTGCCACCTCCTTCAATCTATTCTTCATTGAATTCATTGTTAATACGTTCTTCTTTAATTAAGTCATACATACCTTTAGCATTTTCTTTTGATGCATGTTCGCTTAAACCTGTAACTTTCACAGTAACGCGTTTCTGACCGAAACGAATCACTAATTCATCTTCTACTTTTACGTCTGTACCCGCTTTGGCTACGTTACCATTTACAGTGATACGACCTTGATCACTAATTTCTTTCGCTAATGTACGACGTTTTACTAGTCGTGATACTTTTAAATATTTATCTAATCTCATGAATTACGCTCCCCTTGTTGTAAGAAATTTCTAAGGGTTTCTTCATCAAAATCCTTATTTTTTGTTTTATCATACAATGACATGAAATGGTCTGCAAATACTTTCTCGAATTTTACGCGAGGCATTTTGCCTTCTTTACTTTTCGCTGTCGCCCAAATATCTGTTAAATCATCGATAGATTCCGCTTCTTCCTCACCGAAGATATGCGGATGACGACGTATCATTTTCGCATTTAAGCTTTCAATGATTTCTTTAATATCCATGTAGCCTTCTTTTTTACCAATGTTGGCATGTAATAACACTTGAAGTAAAATATCGCCAAGTTCTTCAATCATATGCCAATCATCTTCATTGTCTATGGCTTCAAAGAGTTCGAAACTTTCTTCAATTAAATAACGTTTTAACGACTCATGCGTTTGAACACGATCCCATGGGCAACCATTCTCGTCGTCTACTAAACGATCGATTGTCTGAACTGCGAAATCGAAGTCTTGGTACATCGCTTCATCGTTCGTTACTTTAGGTACAAAGACACTCGTTAAATTATTGAAAATGTCTTCGTCTCGGTCTAACTCGAATAGTGGTACTTCTACTACACTAGCACCTGTACTATGAGCACCAGTTACGACTTTAACTAACATATCATCTGGATAACGTTCCATTAATGTGATTTTAATATCAGCGGCAACCATAGCACTATATACCTGAGTGATAAGTGTATGCGTGCGAATGTTTAACACATTTTCAGATAAAGCCGTCCCATCTAATAATGTGAAACCATCGTTAGGATCTTCATCGATGGCAGCAAATACATCATCAATAAAGCTTTTGCCACCTAACACTTTAACCTCTACATCGTCATGATTTGCGCTATATTCAAGCAATTTAGCTGTTGTCGTTTCAGCGACACGTGGATGGCCTGGCACCGCATAAACGATGTCGCCTGTCGTAGCTTTCTCAATCAATGTATCTACAATTTGTTGATACACTGATGCGAAATCATCATTATTCTCATAAATACTGTCGAAACTTTCAAATGTTAATTCATTCTGTAAGCTAGCAATCACTGGATGATCAACTGTACGCGCATAAATATGTTGATGTTCTTTAAGGAAACGATAGATGCCAAGCGGTAAGTCATCTATATCATAGTTCCCTAAACCAACAATAGTAATTGTGTGTGTCATGAACGTCTTCCTTTCTTCATAAGATAGAGTTTATCACCAAATGGTAAATGTTTAAGTTCTTTATATCCTAAAATGTTCATATACATAACTAAGACGAGTAAAACAACAATACCGATAACGGCTACAATCAGAAGTTCTACGAGTCCGCCTAAACGACCAACGGGTGGCATGACATACATCATAAATTGAACTACAAGTGACATGATAGCTAAAGCAAATAGTGTCTTTAATATGAAATAACGCATGCGATCAAAACGATAATGTTTCATTACCTCAACGTGTAAAACCACAACAAATAAAACTAGCGAAAGAATGGTGCTTACACTTGCACCTGCAATACCAAATTGATGGATAAGTACGATGTTTAGTATAGCTTTAGATACCAGTCCTATTATAACGCCAATCATTATTGGGCGAATACGGTTAAACACTTGTAGTAAAGCAATATCCATCATGATAAGCGACACGCATATTACAGTTAACATATAAAAACCTAATGTGAAACTTAGGCTATCTGTCTTGAAGAAGACGTGGTTCATAATAGGTAATAAATTAATCAATCCGATACCTGCCGCCGCACTGATTAAAATTGTGATTTTAAGTGAGGCGTTCGCGTAGCGATTCATTTGTACTCTATTATGGTCTTCAATCGCTTGTGTTAACAATGGAATGAGTACAAAGCTAAATGTTGTTGTGACGATGAGCCCCATTTGAATGAAAGAGGCGCCTCGATCGTATATGCCTTTTTGCATGATAGCTTGTTTGAATTGAAGTCCGAATGACTGTAAGGTATGAACGACTGTGAAGCTATCTATAAATTGCCACATGATGACTAATAGCTGACTTAAAGCAAAGATGACGGTTGCTATTAGTAGTTGTTTCCACGGGATGTGGGTTGTTGGGTTCTGCCTTTTCAATGGGAAAGGCTTAGTGAACATTAAATATAGGCTTGAGCCTAGGAATCCTAGTGCTGAGGCTAGGATGGCGAGTGTGCCGGCTTGGTATATGGTCCAATGTTTCACTGTGAATAGCGCGATGGCAATGATGATAATGCCGACGCGAATGAATTGTTCTATTACCTGGGAAATGGCAGGTATGTGCATGCGTTGTCTACTTTGGTAGTAGCCGCGAAATACGCCAAGTACACCGATGAAGAGGTAGCTTAGGCTTGCCATTTTCAGCATGGATGCAAGGTGTGGATCGCCCATGAGTCTCGCGATGGGATGGGCTAGTACTAGGATGATGGCAAAGATGGCCAATCCTAGTATTTGGAATCCGATGAGCACTCTGGAAAAGGCAGAGGCCTGACCATTACTACCTAGTGTTTGGGTGACGGCGCTTGGGATGGCGTTCATTGACAGGAGCATGCCTAATGCAACGATTGGATAAATCTGTTGATAGGCATAGAGCCCTGTATCGCCAAGCACGTTTTGATATGGAACGCGATAAATGGCGCTTAAGACTTTCACGACGACGAGTGCTAAGGTGAGTACGACAACGCCGTTGAAAGCAGCATGTTGCTGAGATGAGCCTTTCGTTGATACTGGATTTGTTGATGGTTGTTGGTTTGATTTGTCGTTGGATGTCGATGATGCGGATGGTGCTTGTCTTGATTGGTGTTTAGAGTTCATGTTCAATAACCATGCTTCCTTCTAAGCATTTAACTAAGAATTTCAGATTCTCAAGCCATTGTTTCGATTTCGTTAAAGTGATATGCATTTTACCTTCTTTAACGCCGAGTTTCATTGTGCGTCCTAAAGGTTGGGTTTGTTTAAATAGTTCTTCGCCATTGATTTGCTCAGTGCCTTTCGCTGATAAGAAAACTTCGATTTGCTTACCTTTATCTTTGATTAACGTCACACCTGTATGTAAGGCATGAATTTTAATTTCTACCATTTCTAATAGGCGTTCAACTTCTACTGGATAATCGTTGAAACGATCGATTAATTCGTCTTTAATATCGAAAAGTTGTTCTTCTGTTTCTACTTTACGCAGTTTTTTATAAATTTCAATTTTGGCTTGTTCATTTTGAATATATTGTGCTGGCAAGTAAGCATCCAGATGTAATTCCATTTCTACTTCTGGAGCATCAGGCGCTTCTTCTTTAATACCACGTTTTTCATTAACCGCTTCTTCAAGCATTTGTGAATACAAGTCGAAACCAACTGAGTCGATGAAGCCATGCTGTTGTTTCCCTAATAAGTTACCTGCCCCGCGGATATTTAAGTCACGCATTGCGATTTTAAATCCTGAACCTAATTCAGTAAATTCTTTAATCGCTTGTAGACGTTCTTCGGCAGTTTCAGTTAACACTTTATTCGCCGAATGTAAGAAATAGGCATAACCGATACGGCTCGAACGACCTACGCGTCCACGTAATTGATAAAGCTGACTCAAACCAAAGCGATCCGCTTCTTCAATGATTAATGTATTGGCGTTGGGTACGTCTACACCTGTTTCAATAATAGTTGTAGTAACTAAGATGTCATATTCACCATTGATGAAACTTAACATTGTTTCTTCAAGATCTCGTTCGGTCATTTGACCATGGGCGACCGCAATGTTAGCTTCTGGCATCAACATTTGGAGTTGCTCACGTTTTTCATAAATCGATTGTACTTTGTTATAAAGATAGAACACTTGTCCATCACGAGACAATTCTCGTTCTAACGCTTCTTTTATAAAATTACTATTTTGTTCCAGTACGTAAGTTTGGACTGGGAAGCGGTTCTCTGGAGGCGTTTCAATAACAGATAAATCACGTACACCTAACATACTCATATGCAATGTTCTAGGAATTGGCGTAGCTGTAAGGGTTAATACATCGACATTGGTTTTTAATGTTTTAATACGTTCTTTATGACGTACACCGAAACGTTGCTCTTCATCGACAATAAGTAAACCTAAATCTTTATATTGAATATCTTTACTTAATAATTTGTGGGTACCGACAACAATATCTACGTAACCAGATTTCAAGCCTTCTTTCGTTTCTTTTACTTCTTTTGCAGAGCGGAAACGACTAATAAGTTCAATTTGTACAGGGAAATCCTGCATACGCTCAATTAATGTTTCATAATGTTGTTGCGCTAAAATTGTAGTTGGCACTAAGAATGCTACTTGTTTCCCTTCCATTACTGCTTTAAATGCTGCACGTACGGCCACTTCTGTTTTACCGTAACCTACGTCACCACAAAGTAAGCGATCCATAGGACGTTCGCGTTCCATATCGCCTTTAATTTCTTCGATTGATTTCGCTTGGTCTGGTGTAAGCTCATAAGGGAAATCCATTTCAAATGCGGTTTGTTCTGCCGTGTCTTCGCCATATTGATAACCAACAGACATTTCACGTTCCTTATAAAGTGCGATGAGTTCATCTGCAATGTCTTCAACACTTTGTTGAACTTTCGCTTTCGTCTTCTTCCATTCAGAACCGCCCAATTTATTCAGACGCGGTGATTTATCTTCAGAAGCGACATATTTTTGAACTTGGTCCATTTGGTCAACAGGTACAAATAGTTGATCCGTACCCTTATATTGCAATTTAATATAATCGCGGTGAACGTCGCCTACTTCAAGTGTTTCAACGCCTAAATAGCGTCCTACACCATGATGCACGTGAACAATATAGTCACCTACATTTAAATCTTGGTAAGATTTAATTTTTTCAGCGTTAGACATCGTTTTCGTACGTTTACGCTGCTTTTTCTGTTTCGTTTTGAAAAGCTCACGCTCAGTAATTACGACCAATTGCATATACGGAAGTTCGTAACCTTCAGATAAACTACCTTCCGTCACGATAGCTTGGCCACTTTGAACTTCACTATGAATATTTGTCACGGTAGGAATGTGCATTTCATTTAACATTGATTGGATACGGTCCACTTTCGTTTCCGTTTCGACAAGCACGACAATCGTATAATCATTGTGCACATAGCGTTGGAATTCAGAACGCATAATGTCATATTGACCATAAAATTGTTGTACTGGTTTACATGAAAACTTAATAATATGTTGTAATTTCACTGGCATTGAAGACGTGAATAATGTGAAATAGGTTACTGGATAATGTCCAATCAACATTTCAAAACCGTCATATTGCATGAATGATTGCCCGATAAAACCATTACCACTGTCAATTAGATTCTGAATAAAATCATCAACTTCAGTTGTTAATGTCTTCTCAGTTTCTTTAATACGATTATATTCGTCGGCTACAATGATGGCATCCTTTTCAAAATAATCAATAAGTGTAGACGGCTTCTCATACATGAACGCCACAAGACGACGCAATAATTGATGATCGAAAAATGTCGCTTCAAACAATTTGAAACTTTCATATGTTTCTTTCAAATCATTACGGACTGATTTATCGATTTTAGGACGCGTATGTTCATAAGCAGCTTGCAATTCTGTTTGAAGATGTTGAATGACTTCATCAGTAATTACGTAATCGCTCGCAGTTGTGATATCTACGCTTTCAATATTGTCATTAGAACGTTGTGTTTCAACGTCAAAATCACGAATTGAATCTACTTCTGTATCAAATAATTCAATTCTGACCGGTTGTCCTATCAATGGATAAATATCGATGATGCCCCCACGTAGAGAGAATTCACCAATATGAGACACGACGCTTTCACGGCGATAACCCATGTTGACTAATTTATTAAGTAAACCATCGACATCAATATCATCACCAACGTTAAGTGTGATTTGATGGTCCTTCCACATCTCTACCGGTGTGAGCCATTTTTTCAAACCATTTAATGGAACGATAAATAACCCTTTCTCATTATGAGCTAAGGCAGTTAACGTGCGCACACGTTCACTCATAAGTTGAGGGCTTTGCGTTGAGAATTCTTCCGTCATAATATCTTGAACTGGATATTTATAAACTTCTGAACTATCCACATATTGTAAGATGTCTGTTTCTAACTTATCTGCTTGATATAAATTATTCGTGATTAATAACATTTGGCGCTGATCGCTGAGATACTTTTCAGCAATAATCGTCGCTTTTGCCGAGGGAGAGAGGCCAGTTACAAGAATATTCTCTTGACCGAAGACTTGGTCGAGTTCCTGGAATCGTTTATCTTTCTGTATATAATCTGAAATGATGGTTCTCAATTGACTTCTCCATTGTATTCATTCATAACATGGTCGAAGCGTGAACTTTCAATAAATGACTCTACTGCTTGCGCAGCGTGTTCAATCACTTTCTCCATTGTTATCATTTCATCTTTTGAAAATTTCTGTAATACATAATCCGGAACTGACATACCATTCGTTGGTCTCCCTACTCCAATACGAATACGCTTAAATTGATCGGTACCAAGATGTTTAATAATGGATTTCATACCGTTGTGACCACCAGCGCTTCCTTTTTGACGCAAGCGAATGTGACCTTGAGATAAATCCAAATCATCATAAAGGACGATTAAATCTTCTACATCAACATTATAATAATCCATCAGTGGTCCTACCGCTTCACCTGACAAATTCATCATTGTCATCGGTTCGATAAATAGGACTTTATCGCCATTAAGGCGTTCAATCGTATAAGCGCCTTTAAACTTTTGTTTATCTAATGAAAAGTCATGTTTCTCTAAAAGATAATCAATCACTTCAAAGCCGATATTGTGTCTTGTTAGTTCAAAACGTTTACCTATATTTCCAAGACCCACAATACATTTCATACGTGCAACCTCCAATGTGTTTTAATAGACGTTTTCACCCGTTCAGATGTCCGTCATATTGATTAATCATTATTCTATAACATTCCCTATCATAACACAAAAAAGGAGGGGAACAGAATTTCACTGTTCCACCCCGTAAAGATGATTAGAGCTGAGCTAAGGTTGATATAAGCGTCTCCTCCACTCAGTTTGCTATTGTGAATTTACATTGTAGCTTTAAAATATTATCTTTTATTTTAGATTCTTAAAAACTACATTATCATTTGTTAAATTATCCAATATTAAAAAAGAGCCAACGAATGATTCTTCATCTCTACCAGAGTTTATAGCAAATTCTCAAAAGAACAGTACTATGAGAAATTTAAATCCTCATACACTTACGTAAGTAGTTCTAAGGTAGATTACGAAGTGTAGTTGTGAAGGCTCCTAAGGGAGCAGTGCTGTTAATGAACCTAAGTGCTATAGCACTTAGGTAAGTAGTTCTAAAATGGATAATGGAACGTAGTTGAGCGACGCCTGAGGGAGCAGGATGAGTGTCGAGACCGTGGCTCG
>NZ_PPRD01000037.1 GCF_002902575.1 Staphylococcus croceilyticus
GTCACACAACGTCATTCGTAGTTCATCTTTAGAATTTCTTACATAAGTGCATAGCACTTATGTTCATTAATAATCAACATAGGAGTCTACGCAACTACATTTCGTAATCTATCTTAGAACGCCTTACACAAGTGCATTTACACTTGTGTTCAATATGAAAAAAGCCAGGAGTCTTCACAACTTCACTTCGTAATCTACCTTAGAACTACTTACGTAAGTGTTTGAACACTTACGTTCATTAATAACTCTAAATCCCTCAGGCGTCGCTCAATTACGTGCCATTATCCATTTTAGAACTACTTACCTAAGTGCTATAGCACTTAGGTTCATTAACAGCACTGCTCCCCTAGGAGTCTACGCAACTACGTTTCGTTATCTATCTTAGAACTCCTTAAATAAGTTCACTCGCAATTGTTTTCAATAATATTTTTAACATAGTTATTATAACTACAATCAATAACTACTTAGTTTAGAACTTCTTACCTAAGTGTGTTGATATTCTTTTTAACAATGTTTTAAATTCTCTTAGGTGACACACTTTGTCATTATTATTTCTATTTGTGTATTAAGGTAAGGGGTTTTTGGGAATAAAATAATATCATCTTATACATAATACGTGTTATAAATAAATCATATGATAATTAGTGGGAGGTTCTATAATGGAAACAATTGAGTTTTTTAATGGACATCACATGCCTAAATTAGGACTTGGTACGTTCAGAGTTGAAAATGATGAAACATGTAAAGAGGCAGTAAAGCATGCAATTGAATCTGGATATCGTAGTATTGATACAGCTAAAGTGTATGGTAATGAGGAACAAGTTGGTTTAGGTATTAAAGAAGGACTTGAAGCAACTGGGTTAAGTCGTGAAGATATCTTTGTCACATCTAAGTTATATTTTGAAGACTTTGGACGTGAAAATGTGTCTCAAGCGTATGACACAAGTATCAAAAAATTAGGTCTTGATTATTTAGATTTATATTTAGTTCATTGGCCAGGTACGAATGAAGCAGTGATGATTGATACGTGGAAGGGTATGGAAGATTTATATAAAGATAGTAAAGTTAAAAATATTGGTGTAAGTAACTTCCAACCGGAACATCTTGAAGCGTTATTAGCGCAAGTGTCAATCAAACCTGTAATTAATCAAGTTGAATTTCATCCATATTTTACGCAAAATGAATTAAGAAAGTATTTGGATGCACAAAATATTTATATGGAATCATGGTCACCATTAATGAACGCTCAAATTTTAGATGATGAAACTTTAATAGAGATTGGTAAAGAAGTAGGTAAATCACCTGCACAAGTTATTATTCGTTGGAATATTCAACATGGTGTCATCGTGATTCCTAAATCAATCACACCTAGTCGAATTGAAGAAAATATTGAGGTGTTTGATTTTGAATTGTCTGAAGATCAAATGTCACGCATTGATAATTTAAATAAAGATAAAAGAGTAGGGCCAGATCCTAATACGTTTGAAGGACATTAAATCAAAAAGCTATTCGTTGACCGCTTCGTTTTGGTCAATGAATAGCTTTTAATTTTAAAAAGTGTAGGGCTAAAGAGTGTAACCTAGATAACAAGCTAAAAATCCTACAATAAATTGTAAAATTGTATAACTAATAAAATGCAGGGGTTTAAATTTAGGCGTTATAAAATTGACTAATTCATATGATAATGTTGAGAAAGTCGTTAAGCCACCTAAGAAACCAGTCGTAAAGAATAGGGTGAATGATGGATGATTAAGTGTAACGCCAAACGTTAATCCTATTAAAAAACTTCCAACAATATTTACTATTAGTGTTGCTATGGGTAATGGAGAAGGCCATTTGCTTTTCGTAAAGTCTGTTAACCAAGCTCTTACTACTGCGCCTAAACCGCCACCTAACATAATTAATAAGCCGTTAATCATTTATTACGACCCCCTAATTTGACCCCTATACCACATATTAAAATTCCCAATATGTAACTAATTAAAGCGTAACTAAATAATAATATAAAGGAATGGTAGTGGGACATTTTAACAAGTTCTAATTGAAATGTTGAAAATGTTGTTAAGGCGCCTAGAAATCCAGTTGTTAGTCCTTTTTTAAACATAGGATGGTCTTTAAAATATTGAATGGCTATAGTTGAAAGGTAACCCATGAGAAAGGCCCCAACTAAATTGGCAATTATTGTACCTGTAGGGAAGGTTGTGCCATCATTTAAAAAAGATATGAAATATCTAAGTAATGCACCAACCATTCCACCGATAAAGACAAAAATATATTGCATGAACTTTCACCTATAATTTAAAAATAGTTTGTTTAGAGAATAATCAGAATATCCACTAATTATTTATGAAAAAACACCAAATGTTGTAATTGATGCGAAAATATGGAACAGAATAACAACTAAAATAATAAATGGTAAAAGTTTAGTAGCCGTTCTTAGCTTACTTTTTTTGGAACTAAGATGTTTAATTGCTTTATCAGAGAATATTATAGAAGCAATTAAAATAACTACGTTGAGAACGCTACAAGCAATTAATAAATATTTTATTGATGTAATTTGTTTACTAAGTAATGGATTAAATGTATTAAAATAAAAACTTATAATTAATAATACTACGGAAATAATAAAGTATTTTTTAGATTTCGACATATTGAACCTCCTGTGCGACATCATTACATTATATTACCACATTTATAGAATTGGATACTAGCACGTTATAGTAGGGGAATTCATTTTCAAAAATAAGCAAAACATTCGCTAACAATCACCAAGAATGATATAAATAATTTATAATCATTTATCTATACGGAATAGAAAATAATAAATAAAGTTCATAACAAAATATACATATTTGAAATTTAAGTTCACGCTATAAATATATTTCTATATTCGTAAAAAATAATTTGGAGGAATAGTAAGATGACTAAACTTAATGTAGAAGTATTTGCGGATGGCGCAGATATCGAACAAATGAAAGCTGCATATAAAAATAAAGAAGTGGATGGTTTCACAACTAACCCTAGTTTAATGGCAAAAGCTGGCGTTACAGATTATAAAGCATTTGCTGAAGAAGCGGTTCGTGAAATTCCAGACGCATCTATATCATTCGAAGTGTTCTCAGATGATTTAGAAACAATGGAAAAAGAAGCTGAAATCTTAAAACAATATGGTGATAACGTATTTGTTAAAATTCCAATTGTAAATTCAAAAGGTGAATCAACAATTTCATTAATTAAAAAATTATCAGCAGACAACGTTCGTTTAAACGTGACTGCAGTATATACAATTGAACAAGTTAAAGAAATTACTGAAGCGGTAACTGCGGGTGTACCTACTTATATTTCAGTATTTGCTGGACGTATTGCAGACACAGGTGTTGATCCACTTCCATTAGTTAAAGAATCTGTTGAAGTGGCACACAGTAAAGAAGGCGTTAAATTATTATGGGCTAGTTGTCGTGAAACATTTAACGTTATCCAAGCAGACCAACTTGGTGTTGATATTATTACATGTCCAGCTGATGTTGTGAAAAAAGTAAACACTAACTTAGGACGTGACATCAATGAATTATCTGTAGACACTGTAAAAGGTTTCGCTAAAGATATTCAAAGTTCAGGATTATCAATTTTATAATTCTTAAATAAATGAAAAAGAGCGAACCAGAAATCTTATGTAATAAAATTGATTTCTGATTCGCTTCTTTTATTTTTAGAGAATAACATCTTGCTACCCTTCATAAACTCCGCTAAGATTTATGAGTGAGAGAGGAAAAGGAGAGAGACAACCAAGTATGAAACAAGCAGCCTTTGAACAAAAAGTAAAAAAACAATTATGGTTTTTGAATAAAAAAGAGAAAAGCTTACTTGATGCGCAACTTGCAACGCATAGTGAACAAGCAGATGAGTATAAATTTAATAAACCTGTGACGTATGCTAATACCTTTTTAAAGAAACATATTTTTAAAGAAAAAAGTACTTCAAGTACAAGAATATTCATTATGTTAATTGGTATGGTCATAGTATATGCATTATTATTAGGCTTATTCTTAGCCGGATTTATCACGAGTTTAACGGCAGTAAATTATTTCGTTAATCCTCAAATTTCTATGCCAGTCATTAATGTTATTTTAATTTTAATAGGTGCTATTTTATTAGCTTTAATCAGTTTATTATTAATTAAATCAGTGACAGCGCTATTTACTAAGAAATTGTTAGAGTACAAATTTAATAAAACGTCGTAGATTTTTGGACTAAATGAAATAAAAGTAGACTTTCTTGCCACTTCTTGTAAACCAACGTATAGGGTTCGTCGATTTTAAACTGGATTGAATTATCGAATGTTACGATAGTTCCGGTGCTTGTTGACGTTAATCCTATAATCGCTTGTGCATTCAAATAAACTTGTAAAGGTGCACGTTGTTGTTTTACTGGAAAGAGAATCACTTTATTAGAAATATATAATGGTACTAATTTATTAATTGCCAACAAACGTTTCGCTAATTTTACCTGTTGCGAATAAGATCGTTGATGTTGCTCTAAATAATAAATCAGTACCTTTTTTATTGGAAAAGGCAGTACCATGTCATAGGTCGTAAAGCAAC
The DNA here is from genome assembly GCF_002902575.1 of Staphylococcus croceilyticus. Lineage (GTDB taxonomy): Bacteria > Bacillota > Bacilli > Staphylococcales > Staphylococcaceae > Staphylococcus > Staphylococcus croceilyticus. The sequence continues at coordinate 4,602 of NZ_PPRD01000037.1, forward strand.
ACTTCGTCTTAAGCGAATTACCTAACATTGTTTGAATATATAATAAATGATATGAATTATGGGGCAACATGTTATACACCTTCATGATAATAAGATTGTAATTTATTAAAAGTTGAGGATTTATATTTTTTAATAGTTGTAGTAGAAACACCCATTAACTTAGCAATTTCATATTGTTTATAACCTTGTATATATAAGTTGAGCCAAGTGTACTCGTGTGGACGAAGAAGAGGTTGCATATCTTGTAGATAATTGAAAAGAAAGGGGTTATTAATAGAATTTAAAGAAGAATTTATCTCAGAAGTTTCAATGTCGACAGTTTCAAGTTTAAACTTTTCTCGTCTGAAAAGGTCGATAAGATAGAATTTTAAACGAGTATATAAAAATGAGTTAAGTGTTATAGAGGAAGTTGAATCATAGGCAAGAGATAATTGCCATAATTTTATTAAAAGTAATTGGTAAAATTCATCATAATTATACTTTATACGGTATTGTTTTAACAAATAATGAATAATTTTATAGTGATTGGCGTAAATTTCTTCAAAATTCAATGTGTACGATTTAAACTCCTTAGTTATGTACATACATAAATTAATTTTCCGGATAAGTAGAGATTAATATAGTCACAGTGAATTATCATTTGCGTAATTTAAAAAATAGGTGTTAAATAGTAAACATAGAATGACAAAATATATCAAAATGTTGTATTAAACTGTTCATTAGAACAAAATTCGACATTTAATCAGTGGGAGGTATGAAGTTGGATTACGCACATTTAAATCTTGAACACTTCTTTGCGAGAAATGATGATTTAGATATTATTAGAGATCGTTCTGAATTTGTGATGATTAATAATTTCACTAATGAAATGATGTACCGTGATGGTGAAGTGGAAGGCACAATCGATTTGAACCAATATTATTATAAGAATAGATCACAAGCTGCGAGTTTCATTATGATGGATTACCGTAATGAGAATAAATAATTTTTATATAGATTGATTTAGATAACTAACAAATTATATATAGATGAGTGAAGTAATGGAATTCTGCTTATTTCATTACTTTTTATTTTGTTAAGTTTCATTTTGATTACTGTTATTTTATGAATTTGTAACATTGCAATTATAAAATTGTTTAACGGTAGTAATAATGTTAAACTTTTTATCATGAAACAGATTAAGTAAGATTAAAAGAATGACCTAAGAGGTGTGAATATGACGAAGCACAAGAAGGGCTCTATAATAGGACTTGTAGGGTTGCTCATTGTTTTAGTAGTAGCTGGTTTCGTCTTCTTTTCAATGATTTCTGATCAGATTTTTTTCAAAAATGTTGATGAAGAAGAAAGTGTGGAGCATTTAAATGTTACATTAGATAAAGCTGCTGAAAAGCAAATCGATAACTATACAAGCCAACAAGTATCTACTAAAAGCAACAATGCTTGGAGAGATGCTTCAGCGAGTGAAATAAAAGCTGCAATGGATAGTAGTAAATTTATTGATGACGACAAACAAAAATATCAATTTTTAGATTTATCAAAATATCAAGGTATTGATGAGAATCGTATCAAACGTATGTTATTTGATAGACCTACATTATTAAAACATACTGATGCTTTCGTTAATGCTGCTAAAGAAAAACATGTAAACGAAGTTTATTTAATTTCACATGCGTTATTAGAAACAGGTTCAGTTAAAAGTGATTTAGCTAAAGGCGTCGAAATTGACGGTAAGAAGTATTATAACTTTTACGGCGTAGGTGCTTTAGATGAAGATCCTATTAAAACTGGTTCAGAATACGCTAAAAAACATGGCTGGGATACACCTGAGAAAGCTATTAGAGGTGGCGCAGATTTCATTCATCAACATTATTTATCACATAGCGATCAAAACACACTTTATAGTATGAGATGGAATCCAAAAAATCCTGGTGAACACCAATACGCTACAGATATTAAATGGGCTGAAAATAACGCTGAAATTATTGCTGATTTCTATAAAGAAATGAAAACTGAAGGTAAATACTTCAAACTTTATGTATATAAAGATGATACTAAACATCAAAAATGATAAAAAATTAAACCAGCATACACAATTTGTTAAACTATTGTGTATGCTGGTTTTTATCATATTGAAAGTTATTCAGCCTTATTTTTTCGATTCAACCAAGAAAAAGCAATCACAAATACTAGGGCAACTTTAAGTAAAAATTTCATATCATTTCACCTCAAATTGATTCTATCATATCTTATAATGGTTAGAAGTAATTAGAATTGGCTATACTTGAATAAGACTATTAATTTAAGACATTGATATAATACAATTATGTATTGAATGAGAGAGATAGAAGGATGATGTTAAATGCGTGTAGCAATAATAGGAATGGGAACAGCTGGCGTCAGTGTTTTACGACAGTTAGTTAAAAATGAAGACTTCAAGAAATTGAAGGTAGATGTCTATGATAATGAAGTCAATATGGGTCAAGGTGTGCCATTTCAAAACGATAGTAGTCAACTCTTGATTAATTTACCTACTAAAAATATGAGTTTAAATTTAGATGATGACGAAGAATTCTGGAAATGGTATCAAAACCAAAATGAATTTAAATTTGATAATCCTAAATATTTACCAAGATTTGTCTTCGGTCATTATATGAGATCATATTTATCAGATTATGCAGCTATGTATAATAATTTAAACATTATTAATAAACAAGTACATGAAATATTTACTAACTCTGATGTTGACGAAACAACATTGAAATATTATGTTTGTACGTCTGAAGATATGTCACAATGGAAAGAATATGATTATATTTTTCTAACGATTGGAACTTTTTCATATCATGACCCTTATGGTTTAAAAGGGAAACAAGGATACATACAAACGCCATATCCAACATATCATACATTAGATGAAGTGAAAGAAACGGATGATATTGCGATAGTTGGTACGGGGTTAGCGAGTTTAGATGTAGTCCGCTATGTCACTTCGCATCATCCTAAATTACCAATAACTATGACAAGTAGATCGGCTAATTTACCTAGCGTAAGAGGAAATATAGTAGAGATTGATTTCAAATATTTAACGAAAGAAAAGTTCAATGAAATTAAAACAGAACATTACGGAAATGTGCCGTTAGAAAAAGCATTTGAATTATTTAAATTAGAATGTGAATTATATGATGTTGACTTAGATAAAATGGTTCATCGAAGAACAGGTGATACGATTAAAGATTTACAATTTGACTTAGATCGACCTGATGAAATAGGCGTCTTTCAAAGTATCATTGAAAATGTTAAAGAAAACCTAAATTGGATATGGAATAGTTTCAGTCGTAGTGATCAAAAAGAATTTGATAAACGTTTTACTAAAATTATTCAATTAAATTCTAACCCGATGCCTCCACGAACAGCCCGATTAATCATTGATTTAATTAATAATGATTCTTTAATCATAAAAAAAGGTTTAGAAGATATTAAATATGAGGATAATTTATTTAACTTGAAATTTAAAGATGAAGCGGAAGTCCATCAATATAATGTAGTGATTAATTCTACTGGTTCTAAAACACACTTATCAGATTTAGATGAAGATGATCAACTTGTATTAAATCTTGAGAATCGCCAAATTGTTCAAGCTCATCCTATGGGTGGTATTCAAATTATTCCAGAAACTAATCAAGTGATTAGTCCGCGATATGGCACATTGCATAATATGATTGCGATTGGTCAAGTCACAAATGGAGTTAATAAGTTGCGTAATGGTGTTAAAATGATTGTGACTCAAGCGGTAAGTGCTGTGAATTATCTATATGAAGTACAAAGCGAATTTGATCATGAATAATCATAGAGTTACACCGAATGTTGAAAAAGGCTACATTTAGTGACTAAATCGCCTTTGATACAGTGTTTCTTTGTTTGTAATTTTCTAAAAATAAGCGTATGATGAGATGTGTAGTAATTAACTACATTAACTCTTAAGTTATCACAATTTCATAGTAATTCTTTCGGGGCAGGGTGTGATTCCCAACCGGCAGTAATTTAAGCCTGCGACCTGCTTATAGCTGAGAAGTTATAGGTGGCTGATCTAGTGAGAATCTAGAGCCGACAGTAATAGTCTGGATGGGAGAAAGAATGAAGACGCGCTATTGATAGAATAGACGTTTATTTAAATATGGATAGTTTACTGTTAGTAGTAAGCTTATTTAACTATACATGTATCTCCCTATGCCTGAATGAAGATTTTAGGCGTAGGGTTTTTTATTGAGGTGATAATTTGAGTAATTTTATGCAATATGCAATTCAACTTGCGCAAATGGTGGACGGACAAACTGGTGTTAATCCTCCGGTAGGTTCAGTAGTTGTAAATGATGGTCGTATAGTAGGCCTTGGTGCTCATTTAAAGCAAGGCGATAAACATGCCGAAGTTCAAGCTTTAAATATGGCGCAAGAGAAGGCTAAAGGCGGCACTATTTATATTTCGTTAGAACCTTGTACGCATTATGGTTCAACGCCACCATGTGTAAATAAAATTATTGAATTTAAACTAAGTAAAGTCATTTATGCAGTGAAAGATACCACGTTACCCTCTGAAGGAGACAAGATTTTACAAGATGCTGGTATTGAAGTTGAGTATCAACCTTCAGATGAAGCTGCGATGCTTTATAAAGACTTTTTCAAAGCGAAAGAAAGTAAAATTCCTGAAATCACTTTAAAAGTTTCCACGTCCTTGGATGGCAAACAAGCAACCGATAATGCTCAAAGCCAATGGATAACGAACAAACATGTGAAGCAAGATGTCTATCAATTGAGACATTCACATGATGCCGTGTTAACAGGTAATGGAACAGTTGAAGCAGATAATCCACAATATACAACGCGAATTCAAGATGGTAAACATCCAATTCGAATCGTATTGTCGAAAAGTGGCGATATCGATTTCTCAAAACAAATGTTCCAAGATAGCTTTAGTGATATTTGGATTTATACAGAAAATCAAACGCTTAGCAGTCCATCTGAACATATTAAAATTATAAATTTAACTGAATGTAAGTTAGCAAACATCTTAGCTGATATATATGACAAAGGTGTTGGAAAGCTACTTGTAGAGGCAGGTCCTCATGTTACTTCAGAATTTCTCCAAACTAATTATGTTAATCAACTTATTATTTATTATGCCCCGATAATAATAGGTGGTTCCGGTCAATATCAGTTCTATCAAACAGATGAAGTAATTGATTTAAACGAAGCCACTCAATTTGAAATCATTTCTACAGAGTTAATTCACCAAAATATTAAAATGACATTGCGAAAGAAGTGAAGTAAATATGTTTACAGGTATTGTTGAAGAGATAGGTACTATAAAAAACATTCGTACGCAACAGTCTGTTAAAACGTTAGATATCGCATGTCATCGCATTTTAGAGGATATGCACATCGGCGACTCAATTAGTGTCAATGGCGCATGTTTAACGGTTATAGATTTCCACAGTAATTATTTTTCCGTGCAAGTTATTAAAGGAACTGAAAATAAAACTTATTTATCAAATATAAAACTAAATGATGAAGTGAATTTAGAACGTGCTATGGCAGGTAATGGACGTTTTGGCGGACATTTTGTCTTAGGTCATGTAGATGAGGTAGGTACAATTTCACAAGTGAATGAAACACCAAATTCACGTATTGTGACGATTAAAGCGCCATCTCATACTATTAAACAAATGGTTAAACAGGGTTCTATCACGGTGGATGGCGTGAGTCTGACGGTATTTGATTTGCGTAATGATAGTTTCGATATACATTTAATTCCTGAAACAAGACGTTCAACAATTCTTTCCTCTAAAAAGATAGGCGATAATGTGCATTTAGAAACAGACGTACTTTTTAAATATGTAGAGAATATCGTGAAATCCAAAGATTCAGATTTAACAATTGATAAATTGAAAGCATTTGGTTTTTAGGAGTTTAGGAGGGCATAATATGAAGTTTGATGACATCAACGTAGCGCTTGAAGCTTTGAAACAAGGCGAAAGTATTATCGTAGTGGATGATGAAGACCGTGAAAATGAAGGCGACTTAATTGCAGTTACAGAATGGATGAAAGATGACACGATTAATTTTATGGCTCAACATGGTCGAGGATTAATTTGCGCACCTATAAGTAAAGAGATTGCGAATCGTTTAAATCTTGTATCAATGGTTAACAATAATACTGATGATTACGGAACGAACTTTACTGTAAGCGTGGACCATGTGACAACATCAACAGGTATTAGTGCATTTGATCGCATGGCTACTGCCCGTGCCTTAATTAATCCAGAATCTACATCGGAAAGCTTTAATAGACCTGGGCACCTTTTCCCTTTAATTGCTAAAGATAAAGGTGTATTAGAGAGAATGGGACACACAGAAGCGGCTGTCGATTTAGCCGTTTTAACTGGTGCGCAACCCGCAGGCGTCATTTGTGAAATTATGAATGATGATGGCACAATGGCGAAAGGTCAAGATTTAGTAGCTTTTAAGGAAAAGCATCAATTAAAAATGATTACAATCGAAAGTTTAGTTGAATATCGTAAAAAAAGAGCGAATGATGTTGAACTAAAAGCACATGTGAATATGCCAACAGATAATGGCGACTTCGAGATGTATGGTTTTCAATCATCATTGTCAGATGAAGAAATTGTTGTTCTTGCAAAAGGAGAACCACGTAGTACTGAAAATGTAAGAATTCATTCTGCATGTTTAACAGGAGATATCTTCCATAGTCAACGCTGTGACTGTGGTGCCCAGTTAGAAGCGGCTATGAATTACATTAATGAGCATGGTGGTTTAATTATTTATCTTCCTCAAGAAGGAAGAGGGATTGGCTTAATCAACAAATTGCGCGCTTATGAACTGATTGAACAAGGTCATGATACAGTAACTGCCAATTTAGCATTAGGCTTCGATGAAGATTTACGCGATTACCACATTGCAGCTCGTATTCTTAACTATTTTAATGTGCAACAAGTTAATTTATTAAGTAATAATCCTAAGAAATTTGAAGGGTTAGAAGAGTATGGTATTAAAGTAGCTGACCGTACGGAAATTATAGTTCCGGAAACAGCACACAATCATGATTATATGACAACAAAAAAATTGAAAATGGGACATTTAATTTAGGAGGAGATTTAACATGAATTTTGAAGGTAAATTAGTAGGTACAGATTTAAACATTGCGGTAGTCGTAAGCAGATTTAATGATTTTATTACAGGTCGTCTTTTAGATGGCGCGCAAGATACATTAATTAGACATGGCGTTGATGAAAATAATATCGATGTGGCTTATGTACCAGGCGCATTTGAAATTCCTTTAGTAGCGAAAAAGTTAGCTCAAAAAGGTGAATATGATGCGGTTATTACACTTGGTTGTGTCATTAGAGGGGCTACGTCACACTATGATTATGTATGTAATGAAGTGGCGAAAGGGGTATCTAAAGCTAACGATGTTACTGATACGCCAGTTATTTTTGGTGTTTTAACAACTGAAAGTATTGAGCAAGCGGTTGAACGTGCAGGTACTAAAGCAGGTAACAAAGGTGCCGAAGCGGCGGTTAGTGCGATTGAAATGGCTAACTTACTTAAACAATTTTAATTTGATGAACATTTACGTGTTTAAGTTGCGACGCTTTCTTGCGGGAAAGGCTTAAGCCTGTAGTCTTATAAAGTCGTTCTTAGATAGATATTCACTCACTTAAGTTGAGATGCTTGCCTAGGGGGCTGGGTCGAGCCTTGGTCTCGACACACATCCTGCTCCCTCAGGCGTCACTCAACTACGTTTCGTTATTATCTTAGAACTATTTATGCAAGTGCATGCGCACTTGTGTTCAGTATAAAAAACGCCAAGAGTCGCGCATGTCATTCGTTATTCATCTTAGAACTACTTATGTTTGTCAAATTACTAAATTACGGACTCAAAAAATAATAAATCTAATTTTTAATAATTAAATACTTAAAAAAATTGGGCACTTCGTTCGATTTAATGGAAATCATTAAATTAACGAGGTGCCTTATGTATTAGAATTAAAACATAGCTAATATTTTAATTCTTAATCTTTATTTTCTTAGTAATTTTGTAGCTCCTGATAAGATAGCTAAGCTACCAATACCAATTGCACTAGCTAGACCAACTTTTTTCAAAGTTTCTGTAGAAATAAATTCTTGATAAGCTAACGCTAAGTTTTGCGGGCGTTCTGCAAGTCGGCGCATGAAATAACCGAACCAATCATTGCCGTATGGTACATATATTGTGAAGTGATAACCTTCTCTAGCAATTTCTTCCGCTAATTCACTACGGAAACCATATAACATTTGGAATTCAAAATTATCTTTATCAATGTGATGATCTTTTGCAAATTGTTTAACATGATTAATAATCTTATCGTCATGTGTTGCAATAGAAGTGAAGTTTCTAGCATTAAGTAAACGTTTCTCAATAAGTCTAATATAATTCGCATCAATTTCTTCTTTTGTTTGATATGCGATATCTTCTTCTTCTTTATATGCGCCTTTAACTAAACGTAGACGTAAGTAAGGATATTTATCAAGTAAATCACTAGCATCATATAAGTATGCTTGAATGACTGTACCAACATTTTTAAATTCACCTTTTAATCTATCAAGGACTTCGATAATTTGTTGTAAGCTTTGATATTTTTCAGTATCAATATTGATATGCATTTTATCAAATTCGTCTGCTTTTAAAAGGATTTCTCTTAAATTTTCATAAGCTAAATTTAAATCAAATTCTGCGCCTAGAGAACTTATTTTAACAGACATGTGAGCATCAACATTATAGTCTTTGACTGCTTGCATAACTTCAAGAATTTCATTTTTAGCTTGGTTAGCCTCAGCTTCAGTACCTACAAATTCTCCTAAGTTATCTACAGTGACTTCAATATTTTTGTCATTTAATCTTTCAATTGTATCTATAAGTTGTTCAATTGTATTACCTGCAACGACTTTATCTGCACCCATGCGAGGTCCAAGTCTTTTAGCTGTTTCGTTCAAATAAGTACTATTAGATAAAGCGATAAAAAAATCTCTGAAAAGTGACATTTTAATTCCTCCATTACCCACAAATCGTTTATTTATATTTAGTTTAGCATGAAAATCATAGTCGAGAAAGCGTTTTCAATTATCAGAAAAGTATTTCTAATGTATATTTACACTTATATTTATTTTATAACTAAAAATATTTAAATTAAAGACACTTCGAAGATGGGTAGCAAATACCAATCATAATGAATTATCTGATATAATATTGTTGTTGGAATTTAAGTATGAAGGGATTAATAGATATGTGGAAGTGGGAAACAGAACAAGACGCTAAAGGCGTAGTAGTCATAGTACATAATATTTTAGAACATACAGGACGTTATGCGTATGTTATTACAATGTTAAGACGCAATGGCTATCATGTGATTATGGGAGATTTGCCAGGACAAGGTCAAACCTCACGTATCAATAAAGGCCATTTGAAAAGTTTCAATGTTTATCACGAAAGCGTCTTAGAATGGGTTAAAATTGCGAATGAATATAAATTACCTACATTTGTCATGGGGGTAGGTTTAGGTGGACTTATTTTATTAAATCTTTTAGAAAAAAACGATGTGCCAATTGAAGGAATGTTATTATTATCGCCAATGCTCGAATTACAAAAAAATAATAAAACCCGTAAAAATATGTTCATTTCTAATATTGGAAAAGGTTCTAAAGATGCTCGCTTTAAATTAGGTATTGATTATAGTGATTTAACACGTAATGATGAAGTTATTGAAGAAACTAAACAGGATGGTTTAATACTTAAAAAGGTTACTTACAAATGGTATAACATCATTATTGAGACAATGAAGGATACATTGCAACATATTCAAGATATAAAACCACTTCCAACATTATTAATGTATGGTACAGAAGATAAATTATTAGACACGCATTCAATCGTTGAAGTGAAACAACAACTTGCTACGACTGAATTTTACTATAAAGCTTGGAAAGGGCTTTATCATGAAATTCATAATGAACCAGAACGTGACCAAGTTATGCGTTATGTCTTAACTTTTTTAAATAATAGTGTGAATACTATGGGATTTATTGTAAAAGAAGAGATTGAAGACATTTAAATAGTAGGGAAGATTCAGGATCATCAACCTTTGTGAAACAAAGAAGGGGAGGTCCTGATTTTTTTTATGAAAAATTCCGCACTTTATAAGTTTAAAACTTCATAATGAATGTTGAATAAAATTAGGAGAATTGGTATATTTTAATTGGATAAATTTATAAAATTTTATTGAAATTGCATGTTTAAAAGTTTGTAGTTTTATATAAAAAACAAACATTTTTACATATAGATTTAAGAGTATTATTAAGCATAAATCAAGAGTATTATGGCTACTTATCAGGGTTAGAAGTGTCAAGATCGTATCATGAATTTAAAGAGATAGGGTTATTAACATGAAGGAGGGGGTTGCCTTGACTAATAAAGCTAATGAAAATGTAACGATGATATTGCAATTAGAGGAATTGTGTAAAGAAATTAATTCTGTATTCAAGGTCATCTATGAAAATTACGACTTAACAAAAGAAGAAGTTTTAATTTTGTTAACGTTATGGGATAAGGGACCTATGACATTAAAGGAAATGGATAGCTACGTTAGCATTAAAGCGTATAAAAGAACGCGTACTTACAATAATTTAGTTCATTCTGAGTGGATATATAAAGAACGTCCTTTAGATGACGAGCGTACAGTAATTATTCATTTTAATGAGAATAAAAAAGAAGACAAAGTTGAATTACTTAATTTTATTACTAATAATATTAAAAAAAGATATCAATTATTCGAAGAAAGTCTAAAATCATTAATGGAAGTTTAATTAAATAAACGAGCTTAACACGTGGGGATGATAATGTGTTAGGCTCGTTTTAAATTTCTCTTTTTTTAAGTTATCGTTTTTCAATTGCACAAATAAATGGTGCGTTATTAATTTGATTAATAAATTGATATTGTAAAACGTGCGCTTTAGTTTGATCCATCGTCTTTAAATATTCCATAACTGTATCACGTTCTACTTTACCTTCTTCGTGACCATGATAAATAACTAATACGATAATTCCTTCAACACTTAGCAATTCAAATATATCTTCAATAGCTTTAATAGTAGTTGCAGGTTGCGTAACAATCGCTTTGTCACCTTTTGGAAGATATCCTAGGTTAAAGATGGCTGCGTCAATCGGCTTTGTAATTTTATCTTGCAAATGTTTCAAGATATGTTCATGCCCATCTTGTATCAATGTCACATTATCATAGTCTTTAACTTTTTCCGCAGTATTTTGAATCGCTGTAGCTTGAATATCAAATCCATAGACATGGCCGTTAGGCACTTGTTGAGCTAGGAATAAAGTATCGTTACCATTGCCACACGTAGCATCAATGACATTGCTGTCTTCTGTAATATGGCTTTGTATGAGTGTTTTTGAAAAGGGGAGAATACGTTCTAATTTCATGATTTGATTTTTGACTCAGTTGTATAATGTTTACCTTGATAAGAATCTCGACGTGCAAGTTCATTATCAATTTCATTTAAAACTTCCCATTTATTAACACTCCACATAGGACCTACCATCAAGTCAATTGGTCCATCTCCAGTGATACGGTGAATAATCATTTCTGGAGGTAATATCTCAAGTTGATCGCACACTAGGTTGGTATAGTCCTCTTGAGACATGAATTCAAGCATACCTTTTTCATATTGTTTCACCATAGGCGTACCTTTTAATAAATGAAGTAAGTGTATTTTAATACCTTGTACATCCATTTGAGCTACTTCACGTGCGGTTTCCATCATCATGTTGTAATCTTCACCAGGTAAACCATTAATAATATGCGTACACACATTGATGTTATGTTTTCTTAATTTTGCTACACCTTCATAATAAGTTTGCATATCATGTGCACGGTTAATTAAATCAGACGTTTCTTGATGGACAGTTTGTAATCCTAGTTCTACCCAAAGATAAGTACGTTCATTTAACTCAGCTAAATATTCGACTACATCATCTGGTAAACAATCAGGACGAGTGGCGATTGATAAACCAACCACGCCTTCTTCTTTTAAGACAGGCTCATATTTTTCTTTTAATACTTCAACAGGCGCATGTGTATTAGTGAAAGCCTGGAAATAAGCAATATATTTACCTTCGCTCCATTTTTCATGCATTCTATCTTTTATTTGTTGGAATTGAACTTCAATAGGATCTGCTCTATTACCGGCAAAGTCGCCACTACCTGCAGCAGAGCAGAATGTACACCCACCGTGTGCAACTGTGCCATCACGGTTAGGACAGTCAAATCCACCATCTAACGCAACTTTAAAAATCTTTTGACCAAATTTATTTTTTAAATGGTAATTCCATGTATGATATCGTTTATTTTCAAAGGCATACGGGAAATAGTTACCCATAATACATTATCCTTTCTATCTAACTTAGTTCTAAGTAAAGATTTTAACATATTTTAATGTTATAGTGTTTAATGTGGTTCTACAAATATATAAAGAGGGGACTAGAAATATGAATATACCTAAATCAGTATGGTGGCTAGTTATTGGTATGGCGCTAAATATAACTGGTGCCAGCTTTTTATGGCCTTTAAACACAATTTATATGAAAGAAGAACTTGGTAAGAGTTTAACAACGGCTACGCTCGTTCTAATGATAAACTCATTTGGCATGGTAGTTGGAAACTTACTAGGTGGTTCATTATTTGATAAATTGGGTGGTTATCGCACAATTTTAATAGGTGCCTTTACATGCTTAGCTAGTACTACCTTATTAAACTTCTTCCATGGATGGCCATGGTATGCGGTTTGGTTAGTATTACTAGGATTTGGTGGCGGAATGATAGTTCCCACAATATTTGCGATGGCAGGTGCCGTTTGGCCTAACGGAGGCAGAACGACGTTTAATGCCATTTATTTAGCACAAAATATGGGTGTTGCGCTTGGTGCTGCTTTAGGCGGTTTCGTAGCAGAATTGAGTTTTAACTACATCTTTATAGCAAACTTAATAATGTATGTTCTATTTACTATAATAGCAGTGACTCAATTCAATCTTGAATACCATGCTAAGATGAAAGCCCCTGACAGTATTGATATTAAAAGTAAAGAAAATAAAAAACGTTTCCTTGCTTTACTTGCTTTATGTGGAATGTTTGCTATTTGTTGGATTGCCTATATTCAATGGGAAACAACTATCGCATCATATACACAAGAACTAAACATTTCATTATCTCAATACAGTATTCTTTGGACGGTTAACGGTATTATGATTTTAGTTGCGCAACCATTAATTAGACCTGTTATTGTACTATTAAAAGGTAATTTAAAAGCACAAATGTTCGTTGGAATTTTAATCTTTATGCTTGCATTCTTTGTTACAAGCTTTGCCCAACAATTTACTGTATTCTTGATTGGTATGATTATTCTAACGTTTGGTGAAATGTTTGTATGGCCAGCAGTTCCTACTATTGCTAACTACTTGGCGCCTGAAGGTAAACAAGGTCAATACCAAGGTGTTGTTAATTCAGCATCTACAGTAGGTAAAGCGTTTGGCCCATTCATCGGTGGTGTGTTGGTAGATACCTTTAATATGAGTGCAATGTTCATAGGAATTATGCTTCTTTTAATTATTGCTATGATTTTCCTTGCTGTGTTTGATAAAGGATTACCAAAAGGCAAACATACTAGAAATACTCATCAATGATTTCAAGAATGATTTCAAGAGTAAATCACTTTTAATAAAATTAGTTTAACCACTTGCAAATACGTCGCGAATCTCATAATATTAAATTGTATTGGAGTAGTAGCTTAAAGACTTTTCAACAGAGAGCTAGTGGTGGTGCAAACTAGTGTTAAGAATTAAGTGAACTTACCGTTAAATAATTAAATTTAAAACATCTCTTACTATTATCAAGTGCACATAGTTATGTGAATTAGGGTGGTACCGCGGCTTAAAGTCGTCCCTTTAAAATGTAATAGTTAGAGGTGTTTTTTATTTGTCTTAGGAGGAGAAACTTTGGGTTACAATCACAAAGAAATCGAAAAGAAATGGCAAAATTATTGGGCTGAGAACAAAACTTTTAAAGCTAGTGATAATTTAGGTCAGAAGAAATTTTATGCATTAGATATGTTCCCATACCCATCAGGTGCAGGGCTTCACGTAGGTCATCCAGAAGGATATACAGCAACAGATATTATTTCACGTTATAAACGTATGCAAGGGTACAATGTATTACACCCAATGGGGTGGGATGCGTTTGGTTTACCAGCTGAGCAATATGCTTTAGATACAGGTAACGATCCAAGAGAATTTACTAAACAAAATGTTCAAACGTTCAAACGTCAAATTCAAGAATTAGGTTTCAGTTATGATTGGGACAGAGAAGTAAATACGACTGACCCTGATTATTATAAATGGACGCAATGGATTTTTATCCAACTTTATAACAAAGGTCTTGCTTATGTAGATGAAGTCGCAGTTAACTGGTGCCCAGCTTTAGGTACAGTGTTATCAAATGAAGAAGTTGTAGATGGCGTATCTGAACGTGGCGGTCATCCAGTATACCGTCGTCCTATGAAACAATGGGTATTAAAAATCACAGAATATGCAGATCGTTTATTAGAAGATTTAAATGAATTAGACTGGCCTGAATCAATCAAAGATATGCAACGTAACTGGATTGGCCGTTCTGAAGGTGCTCGCGTTACTTTTGAAGTTGAAGATAAAGATGCCTCAATTGATGTCTTCACAACACGTCCAGATACAATTTATGGTACTACATTCCTAGTGTTAAGTCCTGAACACGCATTAGTAAATGACATCACTTCAGAAGATAAAAAAGAAGAAGTTAAACGTTATCAAGAAGAAGCATCTAAAAAATCTGACTTAGAACGTACAGATTTAGCTAAAGACAAATCAGGCGTATTCACAGGGGCTTACGCAATTAATCCATTATCAGGTGAGAAATTACCAATTTGGATTGCTGATTACGTATTATCAAGTTACGGTACAGGTGCAGTAATGGCAGTACCAGCTCATGATGAACGTGACCATGAATTTGCTACTAAATTTGATTTACCAATTATCGAAGTCATTGAAGGTGGCGACGTTCAAAAAGAAGCATACACAGGCGCAGGAGCACATGTTAACTCAGGCGATTTAGATGGCTTAGACAATGAAGCGGCTATCAAAAAAGCAATCGAGTTACTTGAAGTTAAAGGCGCTGGAGAAAAGAAAGTTAATTATAAATTAAGAGACTGGTTATTCAGTAGACAACGTTATTGGGGAGAACCTATTCCAATTATCCATTGGGAAGATGGTACAATGACAACTGTTCCAGAAGATGAATTACCATTATTACTTCCAGAAACAGATGAAATTAAACCATCAGGCACTGGCGAATCTCCATTAGCAAATATTGATGAGTTTGTGAATGTTGTAGATGAAAAAACAGGCATGAAAGGTCGTCGTGAAACGAATACAATGCCACAATGGGCAGGTAGTTGCTGGTACTATTTACGTTATATCGACCCTCATAATGATAAAATGTTAGCTGATCCTGAAAAATTAAAACATTGGTTACCAGTTGATTTATATATCGGTGGGGTAGAACATGCTGTGCTTCACTTATTATATGCGCGTTTCTGGCATAAAGTATTATATGATTTAGGCGTTGTACCAACTAAAGAACCTTTCCAAAAATTATTTAACCAAGGTATGATTCTTGGTGAAGGTAATGAAAAAATGAGTAAATCTAAAGGTAATGTAGTTAACCCTGACGATATCGTAGCATCACATGGTGCTGACACATTACGTCTTTATGAAATGTTCATGGGACCTCTAGATGCTGCTATTGCATGGAGTGAAAATGGTTTAGATGGCTCTAGACGTTTCTTAGATAGAGTATGGCGTTTATTCATTAATGAAGATGGTTCACTTTCTGATAAAATTGTGGAAAACAACGACAATTCATTAGACAAAGTGTATAACCAAACTGTTAAAAAAGTGACAGAAGACTTTAATACACTTAACTTCAATACTGCTATCAGTCAATTAATGGTATTTATTAACGATTGCTATAAAGTCAACGAAATTTATAAACCTTATGCAGAAGGTTTTGTTAAAATGTTAGCTCCAATTGCACCACACATCGGTGAAGAACTATGGAACCGATTAGGTAATGAAGATACAATTACGTACCAACCATGGCCTACTTACGATGAATCATTACTTGTGGACGCAGAAGTAGAAATCGTGGTACAAGTTAACGGAAAAGTTAGAGCTAAATTAAACATTCCTAAAGACTTATCTAAAGAAGAAATGCAAGATTTAGCATTACAAGATGAAAATGTTAAACTATCAATTGAAGGTAAAGATATTAAGAAAATAATTGCTGTACCTCAAAAACTAGTTAACATTGTTGCTAAATAAAATTAAAGGAGTTTTACAAATGGAATCTATTAGTGTAGATCAATTAAAAGAGAAAGTATTAGATGCTAATCCAGTGAATATTGTGGATGTAAGAACTGATGAAGAAACTGCATTGGGAATTATTCCTGGAGCTAAAACAATTCCAATGGATCAAATTCCTGATAACTTAAATCAATTTAAAAAAGATGAAACATACTACATTATTTGCGCTGCTGGTATGCGTAGTGCAAAAGTAGTCAAATATTTAGAAGACCAAGGTATTCATGCTGTAAACGTTGAAGGTGGCATGAACGAATGGGGTACTGAAGGAACAGACATCGAAAGTATCTAAATAATACTAAAATCTTATTACTAAATATAAAACTAGCTCGAAAGAAGATATTCAAGTCTTTCGAGCTAGTTTTTTAGTTTTAAAATAAATATTTGTAATTTAACATAAAATCAAAGGCAGGGGGCCAGCATTACTGCTCTGCTTCTGGTTCAAAGCGTCCTGCTTCTTGTCCAGCGACATGGCCAGTGACCAAAGCACTCGTAATGTTATAACCACCTGTATAGCCATGTATATCTAATACTTCACCACATAAAAATAAGCCAGGTTGTATCTTAGACATCATTGTTTTCGGCCAAATTTCTTTCAAACTTACGCCGCCACCTGTGACAAATGCTTTATCGATAGGTAGCGTGCCATTGACTGTAAAAGTAAAACCTTTTAAACATTCAACAAATCGAGTGAGTTGTTGATTAGATAAATGATGATACGTAGTTTCATCATCAATGCCCGCTTGTTCTAGCATGAAGAGTAGATAACGTTCTTCAATTAAACCTCTTAGACTATTTTTCACATATTTATCAGGAACTTCATTAAGCATATTTTTAATTTTTTGTTCTAATTCATTTTGTTTAATATCTGGAAAGACATCAAGTTGCATCATAATATCTTGTTTCTTTTGATTCTTTTGCTCTTTATAAACAAATTGGCTACAGCGTAGGGCAGCTGGACCACTTATACCGAAATGTGTGAATATCATATCCATTTGATGACTTATACGTTTTTTGCCGTTCTTTTTCAAGACAGATAATTCTACATCTTTAAGGCTTAAACCTTTTAATTGCTTAGATTTAATAAACGGTTCGGCAGAAGTAATCGGCACTTCAGTAGGGAAGAGTTCGGTGATAGTATGGCCTAAATGTTCTGCAAATTTATAACCGTCTCCAGTAGAACCTGTTTGAGGAACACTTGTACCACCTGTGGCAATAATGACAGTTTTAGAAATAAATTCACCATTTTGCGTCGTCACTTTAAAATGATTATCCTCAGTCAATGTAATATTATTAACGATTGTTTCTTCTTTAATTTCAACGTGATTCTCTTTAATCGTATTAATTAAAGTATCTACCACATCTTGTGATTTATTTGATACAGGAAACATACGGCCATGATCTTCTTCTTTAAGTTTAACGCCACGACTTTCAAAAAATTCAATAATAGATTCATTGTCGAAAATTGAAAAAGGACTATAAAGAAATTTTCCGTTCCCAGGTATATTTTTTATGATTTCTGCATAGGGAAGACGATTAGTAACATTACAACGTCCACCTCCAGAAATTTTTAACTTACGTCCTAAACCTTTCTTTTTTTCTAATAAAAGAATTCGGTTATTAGACTCACTAGCAGCGACTGCCGCCATTAGTCCACTTGGACCGCCACCAATAATAATCGTTTGGTACATGTTTTAACCTCCATTATGACTCGTTAATATTTTATCTAGAATTATCATTTTTTACTATGAATATCGTAAGAATTTACAAAAGATAGATGACAAGTTACGCTAAACAAAGTATTTATACTTCTAAATTTTTAAATTATGCTTCATTAATAAATTTATTATTATAAGAATAATTCTTGAAAACTTAAAAAGATACAGGAAACAATAAGTATTTTGTGATATATTTTATAGTAATGCAAGTCTAGAAAACATGCAGAAGTAAAAAGTAAATCAATCAAGTCAATGATTAATTTTAAAGGTAGGAAGATTAAATATGAGTGAAAATAAGGAAATGGTACGAGGCACCTTCCTAATAACCTTAAGTATTTTAATTACTAAAGTATTAGGTGTGCTTTTTGTAATTCCATTTTACGCAATCATGGGTGCGAATGCTGAAGAAAAATTAGCACCTTTCAACTATGCTTATGTTCCTTATAACATCGCTATTGCTGTTGCAACAGCTGGTGTACCTTTAGCTGCCTCAAAATTTGTAGCAAAATATAATGCATTAGGGGCCTATAGGGTAGGACAAAAGCTTTACAAATCTAGCTTTATTGTAATGACTATTTCAGGAATTATAGGATTTTTAATTTTATTCTTCTTAGCTCCTGAAATTGCGAGTATCACCCTTGGTCAAAAAGAAGGAAAAATCGGTTGGACAGTAGCCGAAATTACCTGGATTATACGAATTATTAGTATGGTAGTGGTATTTATTCCATTACTCGCTACATGGCGTGGTGTCTTCCAAGGTTATGAATCAATGGGACCTACTGCTGTGTCAGAGGTTACTGAACAAATCGCTAGAATTATCTTTATCTTAATTGGTAGTTATTTAGTTCTGAATGTATTCCATGGTACATATTTACAAGCGAATGGTATTGCGACTTTTGCTGCCGCTATTGGCGCGATAGCTGGTCTCTTTACGCTATGGTACTACTGGCGCAAACGTAAACCATTTATCGAAGAAATGGTGGCTTCTGATCGCAGTGGATTAGATGTTTCTTATACTAAAATGTACAAAGAAATTATTTCTTATAGTATTCCATTTGTTATCGTAAGTCTTAACTTCCCGTTATTTAACTTAGTAGACCAATTTACACATAATAATGCATTAGATGCTGCTGGAATGCATACAAATAAAGACTATTTCTTTACAATTTTAAATTTTACGACAAATAAAATCGTAATGATACCGACATCATTAGCAGCAGGTTTCGCAGTGAGTTTAATTCCTTATATCACTAAGACATTTGCTGAAGGGCGCTTAACAGAAATGCACCGACAAATTAAAACATCAATTGGTGTTTTAATGTATATCACAGTTCCAGCAAGTTTAGGTATTATGGCATTATCATCACCATTATATACAGTGTTCTATCAATATAATCCTGATGGCAATAAGATTTTATTCTACTATGCACCAGTTGCAATTTTAATTTCTTTATTAAGTGTAACTGCTTCAATGTTACAAGGTATTAATAAGCAAAAATTAACAGTCTTTGTTATTTTAGGTTCAGTACTTTTAAAATTAATTTTAAACTTCCCACTCATCATGATGTTCCATACTGCCGGGGCAGTGTTAAGTACAGCCATAGCATTATTAGCTGCGAATATAGCAAATTTAATGATTTTAAAAGTTTATGCAAAATATCACTTTACTGATACATTTGTACAAGTTGCAAAAATCTTTATCTATAGCTTAATTATGATGATAGGAGTAGAGGTTGTGTACTTTATTTTAAGTCTCTTTATTCCTGTAGAACGCAAAATTGGCGCATTAATTATCTTAATTGTAGGTGTTATTGTGGGTGCATTAATTTACGGCACAATTACTATTAAAAATCGCTTAGCTGATGAGTTCTTAGGAGAATTACCTGGTAAAATTCGACGCAAAGTTGGTTTCTTAAGATGAGATTAGATAAATTTTTAGCTAATATGGGCGTGGGCACACGAACTGAAGTTAAACAGTTATTGAAAAAAGGAAATATAGAAGTAAATCAAAAAGTTGAGAAGTCTCCTAAAACTCAAATTAATCCTGAGCAAGATGAAATTTCGGTTAATGGAGAAAAAATTGACTTTATAGATAATATTTATATTATGCTTAATAAGCCTAAAGGCTACATCTCAGCTACTCACGATGATTCAGCTCAGACAGTGATAGATTTGATACCAGAGTATCAACACCTTGATATTTTTCCAGTAGGCAGACTTGATAAAGATACAGAAGGATTGCTCCTCATTACTAACGACGGACAATTTAATCATAATCTTATGAGTCCTACGAAACACGTTTCTAAGACATATGAAGTGGTCTCGAAATTTCCTATTAAAGAAAGCGATATTTCAGCTTTTGAAAAGGGAATCGAACTATCTGACGGGCCAGTCAAACCAGCCCAACTAGTTAAAGTTAACGATACAATTTCACATGTAACAATTTATGAAGGAAAATATCATCAAGTAAAAAGGATGTTTCATGCCATCGAAAATGAGGTATTAGAATTAAAACGTCTTAAAATCGCTAATCTAGCGATAGATGGTAATCTTCAATCAGGAGAGTATCGATTACTTACTGATGAAGAAATACAATTTTTACAACAATAACAAAAGGAGAAGGTGTTAACTATGGCTAAAAGAGCAGGTTTATTCAGAATTCTAGCTGGAATTGGTGCTGCAAGTGCTGCAGTTGTATTATCTCGTAAAGAAAGCAGAGATAAATTAAAAGAACAATATAACAAATATAAACAAGACCCAGAAGGTTATAAAGAAAATGCGAAAGACTTAGCTAACCAAATTGGTGCTAAAGCAAATGAAAAAATTCAAGACGTAAGAAATAACCCTCAAGATTATGCTAATCGTTTAAAAAATGATCCAAAAGCATTTCTTGAAGAAGAAAAATCTAAATTCACAGCCCAAAATTCAAATAATGAAGATTCTTTACAAGAAGGAAAATTTGATGATGAAGGTGGCGCAACAGTAAATAATAATTTACGTGTTGTAAATGAAGAAGATTTAAAAGATAATAAAAATGCTTTAGAAGATAAAGACTAATATTATTTTAATAAGATGTTTTTAGGAGTGAAACAAAGAAATCAAGTTTATTTGATTTTGGAGTTTCACTCCTTTTTTATAGAATTTATAAATTTTCTGACATCTTACTGTAATTTGAAGTCATATTTATGTAAAATAATAGGTATATCTATTGAAAAGGAAGTTGATCTCGAATGTGGAAAGAAAAAGTTCAAGAATATGAAAGTCAGATTATTGATGACTTAAAAGGTCTGCTTTCAATTGAGAGTGTTAGAGATGATGCTCAAGCTTCAACAGATGCGCCAGTTGGACCTGGCCCTAGAAAAGCGCTTGATTACATGTACGAAATTGCGAAAAGAGACGGTTTTTCTACACACGATGTAGATCACATTGCAGGACGTATTGAAGCGGGTAACGGTGACGACGTACTAGGTATATTATGTCATGTAGATGTTGTGCCTGCTGGAGATGGTTGGGATTCTGATCCTTTCAATCCTGTAGTAACTGACGATGCTATCATTGCTCGTGGTACTTTAGATGATAAGGGACCGACAATTGCAGCATATTACGCAGTTAAAATTTTAAATGAAATGAATGTGGACTGGAAAAAACGTATCCATATCATCATTGGTACAGATGAAGAATCAGATTGGAAATGTACAGAAAGATATTTCCAAACTGAAGAAATGCCAACATTAGGTTTTGCTCCGGATGCAGAATTTCCTGCTATTCATGGTGAAAAAGGAATTACAACATTTGATTTAGTGCAAACAAATACTGCTGACGATTCAGATGAACCAAATTATGAGTTATTATCTTTCGAATCAGGTCAACGTTATAACATGGTACCTGATTTTGCTAAAGCACGCGTCTTTGTTAAAGAGAATATGACAGACGTAGTCCAACACTTTGAACATTATTTAGACCAACATAGCTTACAAGGTGAAAGTGTTGTGGATAGTGGCGAATTAGTATTAACAGTTGAAGGTAAAGCTGTACATGGGATGGATCCTTCATTAGGTGTAAATGCAGGTTTATATCTTTTAGACTTTTTATCAACGCTTAACCTTGATCAAACTGCGAAAGAGTTTGTAGAATTTAGTAATCGCTATTTACATGAATCTCATTTTGGCGAAAAAATGGGTATGAAATTCCATACTGATATTATGGGCGATGTAACTACCAATGTAGGTATCATCACTTATGACAAAGAAAAAGCGGGTAGATTCGGTGTGAATTTACGCTACCCACAAGGTTTCGAATTTGAAGAAGCAATTGAACGTTTCACTAACGAAATTAAAGCTCAAGGCTTTGAAGTCGAACTAGGTAAAGTTCAACAACCACATTATGTAGATAAAAATGATCCATTTGTACAAAAACTTGTCACTGCATACAGAAACCAAACTGGCGATATGACAGAACCTTATACAATTGGTGGAGGCACTTATGCGAGAAACCTTGATAAAGGTGTAGCATTTGGCGCTATGTTTGAAGATTCAGAAGATTTAATGCATCAAAAGAATGAATATATTACTAAGAAACAATTATTCAACGCAACAAGTATCTATTTAGAAGCAATTTATTCACTATGTGTGGAGGGATAAACTATGACAAAAGTATTTATTAACGGTGAGTTTGTAAACCAAGAAGACGCTAAAGTATCATATGAAGACCGAGGATATGTATTTGGTGATGGTATTTATGAATATATCAGAGCCTACGATGGTAAATTATTTACAGTCGATGAACACTTTGAACGTTTTGTTAGAAGCGCTGGAGAAATTCAAATCGATTTAGGGTATTCAGTTGAAGAGCTGATCGATATTGTAAGAGAATTATTAAAAGTTAATGATATTAAAAACGGTGGTATCTACATTCAAGCAACTAGAGGTGTAGCACCACGTAATCATTCATTCCCAACGCCAGACGTTAAACCTGTATTAATGGCTTTTGCTAAAAGTTATGACCGTCCATATGAAGATTTAGAAAATGGAATCAATGCCGCTACAGTTGAAGATATTAGATGGTTACGCTGTGATATTAAAAGTTTAAACTTACTAGGTAACGTGCTTGCAAAAGAATATGCTGTAAAATATAATGCCAGCGAAGCAATTCAACATAGAGGTGACACTGTCACTGAAGGTGCTTCAAGTAACGTCTATGCGATTAAAGATGGTGCGATTTATACTCATCCCGTTAATAATTACATTTTGAATGGTATTACCCGCAGAGTAATTAAATGGATTGCCGAGGATTATGACATTCCATTTAAAGAGGAAACATTTACTGTGGATTTCTTGAAAAATGCTGACGAGGTCATTGTATCAAGTACATCTGCTGAAGTTACACCGGTAGTTAAAATTGATGGTGAAACTGTTGGCGATGGTAAAGTAGGACCTGTTACTCGTAAATTACAAGAAGGATTTAATAAATATATTGAATCTAAAAGTAAATAAAAAATAATTTAATTTGAATCTAAATTTCACAGAATGATTTAAATAAGCCTGGAACATTATACAATGTACCAGGCTTTTTTGACATATAGAGAGTAGCTAACTGAATTGAAAATGCACACATATTAAGCTTTTATCATTTCTAATTATCCTTGCTGGGGCAGGAAGATGAAATTATACTAACTTCTGTGTAGTTCCCGTTTCATATTTTTTACCTAAAAATTTATACAACTATTAGCCTTAAAATATGTTATAATATGACGTAAAGATTAATCGTTATTGAGC
>NZ_PPRD01000038.1 GCF_002902575.1 Staphylococcus croceilyticus
ATAGAGATATTTGCGCTCTTTTTATACAAAAAATGCGGTTAATGAAACAATCAATTTGTTTCATCAACCGCATTTCTCATAGAACCTAAAAAATGAAAAGCGATTAAGATAAATGACAATGTTACACATTGTTTCTTATCTTAATCGCTATTCTTATTCTTCCCCTAGGAAAAGTGCTTCAACATCTTTCCAACCATTTACACGTTTAAAACGGTCTTCATTAACATTATGAGAAGCAGTAAAGATAATTGGTTCACCTTCGAAGATTTGTAGTTGTCGAGGGTTATCATCTATTAAATAATCTGTTTTCACTACATTCTTACGACCACAGAATACAAACTGTTGCGGATCTAAGAATGGGAAGAATTCAAGTAACCACTCATACTTATCATGGAATGAAGTTGGCACATCCATTGCAGCAGTCGCAATATAGACATCATACTTCTCTGTCAATTTCTCAACGACTTCTTGCGCATGTGGCATCACTTGTAAATTTCTAAAGAAACCTGGTGCACGTAAAATATCACGTACTAAACCATCATGTTCAGGAATAACATGTTTCAATTTCTGTCCATTTAATGATTCCACAGTAATGCCTAACTCTGTTTCAACATTAACCGCTTCAATAATCGCGCCTAATGTATCAGCTAATACTTCATCCATATCAATTGCTATAGATTTCCTAGACATGTAATCTCTCCCTTAATCATTACCTATATACCGTTAAAGTATAGCAAAAAATTTAAGGACAGAACAGAATTCAAAATTTGAGCACTTGCGAGAAACTGTACTCTACACAAGATGAGCAAAATCTTTTAATACTCAAAGTGCTTCAATACTTCAATCATTTGATCGTTTTGTTCAGGGAAACCTATCGTAATACGTACGCCAGTTGGGAACGGACGCGTAATACATCCAACTTGCAACAATGCTTCATACAATGCTTGAGGTTTATCCGTTTTAACAAAGACAAAGTTAGTTTGACTTGGTAAGAAATGTTCACTTTGTGGTATCTCATAGAATTTTTGGCGTTCTACCGCATTTTTAGCCGTCACTTCTTTTAAATATGCTTGATCCTCTAATGCTGCAATCGCTGCATATTCCGATAGGCGTGTCACATTAAATGGTGGACGAATAATGTTCCATTTTTCAATAGCTTCATTAGTCGCTACTACATATCCTACACGTAATCCCGCTAATCCATAAGCCTTTGAAAATGTTCTAAGTAAAAATGCATTATCAAAACGTTCTTGTAACTTCAATGTGTCAGGATAATCTTCTGCCGTCACAAATTCAAAATAAGCTTCATCAATTAATACAGGCACGTGACTAGGCACACGTTCCAAGAAATGTTCTAACTCCTCATGATTGAAATACGTACCCGTAGGATTGTTAGGGTTACATACCCACACTAATGCTGTGTCATCATCGACTTCTTTAAGAATGCCTTCTAAATCAAAGCCGCCATTCTTTAACGGCACTTGTACTACTTCAGCAGACTCAACAATCGCATTGTGGTAGTATTGTCCAAATGTTCCTTCGCTCGTCACGATTTTATCTCCTGGCGTTAGAACTGCACGTGAAATCATTAATATCACTTCATCTAGCCCAGCGCCAAATAGAATTCTTGAAGCATCTACATTTAAGTGCGCACTAATCGCTTTTCGCAACGCTGGCGAGCCTGTTTCCGGATAATAGTATAATTCATCTAACTTTGCTTGAATGGCTTCTTTAACTTTAGGTGATGGCCCATATAAGTTTTCATTAGAGGCCAATTTATAAAGATCACCTTCAATCCCATGTTTTTCTTTAAGCGCTTGCGGTGACAAGCCCGGTTGATAT
The DNA here is from genome assembly GCF_002902575.1 of Staphylococcus croceilyticus. Lineage (GTDB taxonomy): Bacteria > Bacillota > Bacilli > Staphylococcales > Staphylococcaceae > Staphylococcus > Staphylococcus croceilyticus. The sequence continues at coordinate 1,843 of NZ_PPRD01000038.1, forward strand.
GCTGATAGTTGATTCAATTGTTGTTTCATGTACAACCACTCCTTTGTCTTAAATATAAACATTTATTTAAATTATACACCATTTAATTCAACCTGTAGACAAGGGTTTTCTGACAGTCTTCATGGTTCAATTTACCTTATCACTAAACTTATATTTCTTTTTTGAAAATGGAGGCCCAACACTTTATAATCCTTTTCAAAAATTAAAAATAATAAAACTACATTATTGTACGTCACCCATGGCTTTCTTGACCATTGGTGAAATGACAATCAAAATAACACCGATAATTAATGTAAATAATCCAGAATATAAGAAGAATTCTTTCTCACTAATCATCTTAAATAATACGACGATTTGGCTATTAAGACTTTGGGCTGTCGCATTACTTAACATCCATAATGCCATCATTTGCGCTGAAAATTTCGCAGGTGCTAATTTCGAAGTCACAGATAAACCTACTGGAGAAATACAAAGTTCTCCAACAGAAATTAAGAAGAAACTTAACGCAAGCCAAATTGGATGTATTAAATGCGCATGACTACTTAGTGGAATAATCATTACTAAATATGAAATACCCGCAAAGATAGCGCCGGCTGCGAATTTATATACTGTACTTGGATTGCGTTCACCTAACTTCGTCCATATATTCGCAAATACAGGTGCTAAAATGATAATAAAAATTGGGTTAATAGATTGGAACCATGCTGCCGGAATATGAAAATCAATTAAACCATGTGTTAACTTACCTAAACTTAATTCTGTTTTTTGGTCAGCAAAATTAGCTAAAATCGTTGAACCTTGTTCTTGAATCATCCAAAAAGCAACAGAAGTAATAAATAATGGTATGTAACTATAAATTCTTGAACGTTCTTCTTTACGCGTTTTATTACTTGATAACATATAAACAAAAATACCAATCGGTAATAAAACACCGATTAATGTAACGATAATACTGAAACTAGATAAACTTAAATGTCCTATTAATTGCAAGATAAGTAATACGATAGCGAATGCTACGACTGAAATTGCAGTAATAATAGATAACCTTTTAATTTCTTCCTTACGCAATGGGTTCGGTACACTGACCCCTGCCAGGCCTAAATTCTTTTTGTTTGTAATTAAATAAATAACCAGACCAATGAACATTCCGATTGCAGCTACTGCAAAGCCGAAGTGAAAACCAAATCGAGTTTGTAAGTAGCCTGTCGCAAATGGTGATAAAAAACTACCAAGGTTGATACCCATATAGAATATAGTGAACGCTGCATCTAAGCGTTTATCATTATGATCATATAACTCTCCCACTGTTGTAGAAATGTTTGGCTTTAACAAACCCGTACCGATAATCAACAGTAACAAAGCAATCATAACAACCGTTAAATTACCCGGTATCGTTAATAAAATATGGCCAAACATGATTAATATGCCACCGTAGAATAGCGCATGTCTTGTACCAATAATTCTATCGGCTATCCATCCCCCAATAGTTCCTGACATATAAATCAATGCCCCATAAAGAGAGACAATTTGTAAGGCTGTACCTTGTGGTAAGCCAAAGCCACCTTTACTTACAGAATAATATAAATAATAAGCTAAAATGGCTTTCATGCCATAATAACTAAAGCGCTCCCAAAATTCTGTAAAGAAAAGCGTACTAAGCCCTTTCGGATGCCAAAAAAATCCTTTTTGAGGCACACTATTAACAATTTCTTGTCTTGAATAGTTTTTTGTATTCAATTTTCCCCACCCCTTATAAATACATATATATTTTTGTATTTAAACTCTAGTGTAAAGAACTTAATCTAAGATTACAATTCAAGTTACACTTTTCTAGATATTAAAAAAGGAATGAAACAATAAAATCAGTCGTTAAAAACCAATTATTGTTTCATTCCTCAATTATCTATTATTTAACTAAACCTTCTTTTTGTAAGTATTGCTTCGCTACTTTATAAGGGTCTTCGTTCTTCACAGTCACCTTATAATTCATTTCTTGCATTTCTTCATCTGAAATTTTACCAGCTAATTTATTTAATGGCTTTTTAATTTCTGGATGATCTTTCAAGAATTTTTCTTTGAATAATGGTGCTCCTTGATACGGTGGGAAGACGTGTTTATCGTCTTTTAACACAACCATATGATATTGTTTTAACTCAGCATCTGTTGAATAAGCATCAATTAAGTTAATATCGCCTTTTTCAACGGCTGTGTAGCGCAATTTAGGTTCCATCTTTTTAATATTAGATAAGTTTAAGTCATATGCTTTTGCCACGGCTTTATAACCATCAGGACGATCATTAAATTCCATCGTAAAGCCTGGTTTCAGTTGACCTTCAACTTTCTGTAAATCACCGATTGTCTTAATATTATGCTTCTCAGCGAAATCTTTTTTCACTGCTAAAGCATACGTATTATTATATTTCATCGGTTTCAACATAGTTATATCATATTTTTTCTCAAGACTTTGTTTCGCTTGAGTGTAAACTGCATTCTCTTTTTTAGATTTAAGGTCCTCTTTAGTTAATTCACCTAGCACAGTTCCGGTAAATTCTAAATAACCGTCAATATCGTCTGATTTCAACGCATTGAATAAGAATGACGTTTTACCCATGCCATCTTTCACATCGACAGTATCGTCAGTTTCATCTTCAATCAGTATTTTATACATATTTGTAATAATTGACGGTTCAGATCCTAATTTACCTGCCAGTGTAATATTATCGCCCTTTTTCCCGAAAAGTGGTACGACAATAGCTAGCAAGATAATTAATACGATAATACCAATCGTAATCAGCAATTTCTTATATGACAATTTCTCCATAAAGCGAAGAACTAAATCAAAGATAATCGCAAGTAAGGCTGCAGGAATGGCACCGATTAAAATAAGTGAAGTATTATTTCGGTCGATACCTAATAAAATTAAATCCCCTAGACCACCAGCACCGATTAGCGCAGCAAGTGTCGCAGTACCGATGATTAATACCATTGCTGTGCGAATTCCGGCCATAATCACAGGCATAGCGATAGGTAATTCTACTTTAGTTAAACGACGCATTGGTTTCATGCCAATCCCTTTAGCCGCTTCTATAAGTGATGGGTCTACTTCTTGGATACCAGTATATGTATTTCTCAAAATAGGTAATAACGCATAGACAACTAATGCAATAATAGCAGGGACTCTCCCAATCCCAAAGATAGGTATCATTAAACCTAATAATGCTAAGGATGGAATCGTCTGTAACACCGCAGCGATATTCATGACAATTTCTGATAAACGCTTCGTCTTCGTTAGGGCAATACCAAGCGGTACCGCAATAAGGATAGCTATAAATAGCGCAATAAATGAAATTTGAATATGTTCAATAATTGTTCTAAGCAACTCGCCTTTGCGATCGCTTAGCGTCGTGAATAATTCATTCATGCTTTAACCTCCTTGTCAGTTTCAGATAAATATTTAAAGATATCTTCACGTTTTAACAATGACTGAGTTGAGGTATCAGCATCTTTAACGATGACTGCTTCATGTTGAGCTAATGTTGAATAAATATCACGTAATTTTACGTTACTATGAACGATTGGATAGTCTTGTTGTACGCCGGATTCAGTTAATGGCGCAGTCATATTTAAATCTTTTAATGTCAATTCATCTTTATCTTGATGCAAGTGATGACCCATAAATTCTTCAACAAATTGATTTTTAGGGTTTGCGCGGAAACCTTCAGGCGTATCAATTTGTTCAACGTGACCATTATTTAATAAGCAAATACGGTCGCCTAATTTCATTGCTTCTTCAATATCATGTGTGACAAAGACAATCGTTTTCTTAATTTGTGTTTGTAATTTAATTAAGTCATCTTGTAATTTCTCGCGACTAATAGGGTCTAATGCACTAAATGGTTCATCCATTAAAATAACAGGCGGATCTGCCGCTAATGCACGTATGACGCCAACCCTTTGACGTTGACCACCTGAAAGTTCATCAGGTTTACGGTCACGATATTTTTCTGGTTCTAACCCTACCATGTTTAATAATTCATCAACACGTTGGTTAATGTCACTTTCTTTCCATTTCTTCATTTGTGGTACTTGCGCAATATTTTCTTTTATTGTCATATGCGGGAATAAGGCAATTTGTTGCAACACATACCCTATGTCCCAACGCATTTCATACACAGGATAGTCACTAATAGGTTTATCTTTTAAATAAATATAACCTTCACTTAATGGGATAAGTCGATTAATCATTTTTAATGTCGTCGTTTTACCACATCCTGAAGGTCCGATAAGTACAAAGAATTCCCCTTCATTTATTTTAAAGCTCACATTATCTACAGCAATATTCCCCCCGTAACGTTTGGTTACGTCTTTAAATTCAATCATTTCGTCACCTTCATTTATACTGCCTAGACAGACTTTTTGCATTACTTATTCCCTATTAAAACATGTTTAATGCTAAATTCATATTTTATTGTTTTTTTATTTTTCAAAAACTAACTCTATATATAAAAATAAGGTTTGGCATTTTACCAATGCTCAAACCTTATTTTATATTTAGATACTTGTTTTATAAGATTGAATCGTTTCTAAGAACTTAGGGCAATAATGTTTTAGTTTATAACTACCTACCCCATCAATTGCAATCATTTCTTGCTTAGATTCTGGCTTACGTTTCGCAAATTCTTCTAACGTATAATCTGAAAAGATACTTACAGGTGCAATATCCAGTTTTTCGCTTAATTGACGTCGTACTTCAACTAATTCTCCATATAGCGCTCGGTCTACACCTTCAACCGTATTAATATATACTTTTTCTTTCGTTTTTTTCTTAAATGGCGTTGTATAAACCTTTTTATCATTATTAAGCAATTGTATGACACTTTCATCACACGTTAAAATTTCATCGTATTCATTTAAGAATCCTTTAAAACGTAGTTCATCAATTAAATGACTTAATTCAGATGTTTTATAATCTTTCATTAAACCGTGCGTTGTTAGTTTATCGTAGTCATTATATTTGATGTAGTCCGTAATTTCTCCACGTAGTACTTGGATAATCACGCTATAACTTTCTTGTTGGCGCATTCGTGCGACACAACTAATAATCATTTTAGCTTCTTGGGTCATGTCATATGTTTTATTTTGTTGAATACAACTACTACATTGTCCACATTCTTCTAATTTCTCATTAGGTTCAAAATAGTGTACAATCGTAGCTTCTAAACATTTCTTCGTTTTAGTGTATTGAATCATTTTAGTGAGTTTTTCACCCATTTTATCTTTATAATCATCATCGGCTTGAGAAACCGTAATAAAGTATTCATGTAGCCCTTTATCACGTTCACTAAATAATAAAATACATTCACTCTCTAAGCCATCTCGTCCTGCACGCCCCGCTTCTTGATAATATGATTCAAGGTCGCCTGGCATATTATAATGAATGACATATCTGACATTAGATTTATCAATACCCATACCAAATGCGTTAGTCGCAACAACTACTTTCACACGGTCATATACGAAGTCATTTTGTGCTTCTTCTCGTTCTTTATTAGTTAGTCCTGCATGATAAATCGCTGAAGTCACTTTTATAGAATCTAGCGCTTCTTGTAATTCTTCTACTTGCTTACGTGTTGAACAATAAATAATGCCTGCTTGATCTTTATGTTTTTGTACATAATCAATTACAAACTTCTGGCGTTGATAAGTTGGGTTAACTTTGAAAATCAAATTACGACGTTTCGTACTTGTCTTCACTTCGTCATATTTACCAATATTAAGTTTCTCCATAATATCCTGTTGCACTTCTGCAGTAGCTGTCGCTGTTAAAGCGACAATCGTAAAGTTTTGAGGAAGAGTAAACACTTTCTGGATTACACTTTGATAACTAGGACGAAAATCATGTCCCCATTTAGAAATACAGTGTGCTTCGTCAAAAGCAATTAAATGAATATTAATTTTACTTAGTAAGTTTAAGAAATAACCATTATCGAAACGTTCAGGTGCAACATATAAAAATTGAATGTCTCCTGTCATTAACTCAGTTTCGATCTCTTTTTGTTGTTTTTTACTTAAACTACTGTTTAAATAGGCTGCTTTAATCCCCATCGCCTTTAATTGGTCCACTTGGTCTTTCATCAAAGAAATTAATGGACTAATAACAATCGTAGTTCCCCCAAGCATTAAACCAGGTACTTGATAACAAATAGATTTACCTCCACCTGTAGGCAGTACGCCTAAGACATTATGGTGTTCCATTATTTTAGTAATGATTTCTTTTTGTCCCGGTCTAAATGTTTCGTAACCAAAATAATGCGATAACGTTGCTTCCATAAAAATTTTCCCCTTATTGCTCTTTTATTTCTTCAAGTTCACTCCATCTCGTGATGTCCATATCATATGTTTGTTCCAATTGTTCTTTTTCTTCGTTCAATTCTTTAATTTTAGCGTAATCTGCACTTGCTTCTATCATTTCTTCGTCGATTTGTTCTAAACGTTCTTCTGTCTGTTCAATACGTTCCATCAACATTTCATATTCTCGTTTTTCTTTATAAGATAAGCCTGTTTTCTTTCTTACATTCGTTTTAGGCTTAGGCTGTTGTGCTTGTTTCTCAAGTGCTTGCAGCTTATCTTGTTCTTTTTTATACGCTTCATAATCTTCGAAGTTTCCAATAATTCGTTCCATTTTCCCGTCATGAATATACCAATATTCTTGCGCAACTTTATTAAGGAAATAGCGATCGTGACTTACTGTAATCACTGAACCACCAAAGGTACTAATATAGTCTTCGAGAATAGTTAGCGTTTCAGTATCTAAATCATTCGTAGGCTCATCAAGTAATAACACGTTTGGTTGATGTACCAACAATCTTAGTAAGTATAAACGTTTTTGTTCTCCACCTGATAACTTATAAATCTTTTTACCGTGTGTCGAACTTGGGAATAGAAATCGTTCTAATAATTGCGTTACAGAAATAGAAGTGCCATCCTTTTCCTTAGCGACTTCACTTTCTTCTCTCAAGTAATCAATCATTCTGATATCTCTATCTAGCGTTTCTTCTGTTTGTTTAAAATAAGCGACTTTAACTGTTTGACCGATTTTCAACGTACCTATATAGTCGACATCTTCTCCACTTAAAATATTTAATAATGTCGTTTTACCGGCACCGTTAGGACCTACAATTCCAATTCGTTGTCCACTTTGAATGATTTCAGTAATATCTTCAAATAAGGTTTTATCATTGATTTGCTTCGTTAAGTGTTCAAGTTCATAAACTTGTTTACCTAATCTTGAATAAGCAAGATTTAATTGCCCTTTATCTTGAGTATGATGTGCTTGAACTTCTGACTCTAAATCATTGAAACGATTGATACGGGCTTGTTGTTTGGTTGTTCTTGCTTTAGCGCCTGCTCTCATCCAAGCTAATTCTTGTTTATACAATGATTTTTGTTTTTCTTGTTGCTTTTGTTCAATGAGCTCATTTTCGGCTCTCATTGCAATGTAATCTTCATAATTACCAGGATATGATTTCAACTTTCCTCTATCCAATTCAACAATTCTCGAAGCAATCTCATTTAAAAAGTAGCGATCATGCGTTACAAATAAAACGGTATGTGGATACTGCTTTACGTAATTAATTAACCAATTAATAGATTCGAAATCCAGATGGTTTGTCGGTTCATCTAATAATAATAAATCTGGTTGTTCAATAAGTGTTTTAGCTAAAACAACGCGCTTTTGTTGACCACCAGAAAGTTCTTTTACTTTTTTAGATGTATCATTAATTCCTAATTTAGAAAGAATCGTTTTAATCTCAGCATTATAATCCCAAGCGCTATGTCGATCCATTGCTTCTTGAGCTTCCATCATTTTTTGAAAATGACGATCATCTTGTTGTTGCGTATATGCATTTACAGCTTCTTCATACGTTTTAATAATACGTAATGTGGTTGTATCTGAACTTAATACAGCTTGAAAAACAGTTAAATCTTCATCTAAATCGTGCTTCTGTGAAGAATAGCGAATACGATATTGATTAGGGTGCGTAATATCAGCAGTAAAATCTTCGTCTAAACCGCCAATCACTTTAAGTAACGTGCTTTTCCCTGTACCGTTAATCCCTACTAATCCAATTCGTTCATGTTCAGAAATAGATAGATTCAAGTCATCAAATATCACTTTGTCTGCATATGACTTATTTAAATGCTCTATTTTATACGCTTCCATGCTTCTACTTCCTTTTGTATCGAAATATCGAAATTTCAAAATAATTTTGATAAGCTTAATTCAGTTCTATATATTATACACCTTTTTAAGTGTAAATGATACAAGGAGATAAGAGATATGATAGACTTTTTTGAAAGTTTACCGCCCTATTTACAAGCATTAATAGCTGGTATTATTACTTGGTTATTAACTGCTTTAGGGGCAGCTGCGGTGTTTATATTTAAAACAGTAAATCATAAAGTTTTAACATCTATGCAAGGTTTCGCAGCCGGTATTATGATTGCTGCAAGTTTTTGGTCTTTATTGCAACCTTCTATAGAGTATGGTAAAGATAGTTCTTTACCTGCCTGGGTTCCAGCTGCTGTTGGATTTCTTTTAGGTGGTATATTTATTCGTGGGCTAGACTATGTCATCCCTCATATTCACCAAAAAGTTGGAGATAATAGCCAATATAGAGAAGGTGTTAAAACGTCGTTAAGTAAAAATGCATTATTAGTTTTAGCGATTACCTTACATAATATTCCTGAAGGTTTATCTATCGGAGTTGCATTTGGAGGTATTGCTACTGGTAATGGCAAAGCAACCTTTTTCGGTGCATTAGGTTTAGCAATTGGTATAGGGATTCAAAATATACCAGAAGGTGCAGCTTTATCAATGCCTATTAGAGCAGCGGGTGCTTCTCGTTGGAAAGCCTTTAATTATGGCCAAGCTTCCGCTATTGTCGAACCTATCTTCGCAACCATAGGCGCAGCGACCATTATATTTATTACTCCAGTACTACCTTATGCATTGGCTTTTGCTGCAGGTGCCATGATATTTGTAGTCGTAGAAGAACTCATACCAGACTCTCAATCGGGTAATAATACCGATTTAGCCACATTGAGTTTAATGGTTGGTTTCACCATTATGATGATTTTAGACGTCGCACTAGGCTAATGGTTCATTAATTGAATATACGAAAAAAGCAGATTGAACGAAGCAACGTTCAATCTGCTTTTTTGCATTATTTCTGGTTACCTTTTGGACCAGTTTTATATTCATATTTTGATGGATCTATTTTTTTGAAATCAGGGTTTTTATAGAATCTGAATAAGTCACCGTTTAACACGTTGTCACTCATTTCTAAATCTTTTTCAACCTGTTTCTTATTCTTTTCTAAATCTTTAGGTGGTGTCGTTAATAGTTCGTTATCTTTATTTGAGTAAGCCTTACCGTTAACATATTTATAATCTTTAGTAATAAAGTCACCGTTACGGAATGGAATTACATCATTATGATCTTTAGATAACATATCTGTACCAAACATTAAGTAGTTTTTACTATCAATACCTACTAAATGTAAGATAGTTGGCATAACGTCCATTTGACCAGCGTATGTTTCATCTACGCCGCCTGATTTACCAGGAATCTTCAACCAGAAACCAGTACGGTTCAAGTCAGTAAATTTAGCTGGTGTAATTTTCTCACCTAATAATTTTTCCATTGCGTTATTATGGTTCTCAGAAATACCATAGTGGTCACCATAAATCATAATAACTGAGTTATCATATAGACCTTTCTTCTTAAGGTCAGTGATGTACTCTTCTAGAGCTTGGTCAAGATAATGTGCAGTTTGGATATAACCATCAACTGTTGAATCACCAGTATTTGGTTTATCAATATCTGCATCTTGAGGCTCTAACGTAAATGGATAATGGTTCGTTAATGTAATTAAGTGTGAATAAAACGGTTGTTTCATTTTAGCTTGATAATCTGCTGATGCTTTAAAGAATGGTTTATCTTTTAAACCTAAGTTAACGATATTTTCATCTGACATATCGTAGTAAGTTGCATCGTAGAATTTATCGATACCAAAGTGTTTGTATATTTGGTCACGGTTCCAGAATGTTTTATAGTCACCGTGCATTACATTAGAAGTATAGCCTTCTTTTTGATCTAAAATAGCTGGTAAAGATTGATACGTATTATCGCCTTTTAATGAATAAGCAGAACCTTGTGGTAAACCGTATAGACTGTTATCCATTGTAAATTCGGCATCTGATGTTTTACCTTGTCCAGTTTGGTGGAAGAAGTTTGGATAATATCTGAAGTCATCATTACCAGTTGATAATTTGTTTAAGAATGGTGTTACTTCTTTACCATTTACTTTTTTGTTAATAAGGAAAGTTTGGAAACTTTCTAAATGAATTTTAATGATATTTTTCTTTTTAGCCGCACCGAAATATTCTGGATTAGGCTCTGTATTTTTTTGTTTCGTATAATTTAATACTTTGGTTAAATCATCTTCAGATGCTAACGCTTTTTGTTGGTTATTCTGAATTGTTTTAACACCATCGTATACAGTGAAGTTATATGGTCCTAAATATTTAACTAAGTATTTATGGTCAAACGTTCGTGTTAATAATTCAGGACGATCTGTTTCAGCAAATGCAAGGTTTAAGAAGAATAGCGCCACAGAAGCCGCCATTACTACTGGTACAAACTTTTTACTAAATACACGTTTATCTAACCAACTACCCTTGAAGATAAGGATGAAAAGATAAACAATAGTATCTAAGAAGTAAACGAAATCGTACCATTTGAATGAAGCACCTACTGCTCCTCCCATTGATTCAACATTACTTGCTTGGTTAAGCGTACTAAATGTTAAAAAGTCTGAGAAGAATCTAAAATACACTACGTTCGCATAAAGTAAGAACGTTAATAAAAAACCGCCGATAAAGATGAACCAATATGCCTTTTTGCCTTTAAAGAATAAGAACACACTTAAAATTAGCGCAATTAGACTATATGGATTCATCAGTAGTATTAAGTTTTGTACTAGTCCTTTAACACCCAAAGAAAAATCAACATAGTATGAAAAATACGTCTTTAAAGTCACTGTAAAAACAGTTAATAAGAAAAACGCAAAAAGACTTATTTTCTTTTTGTGTAAACTCATGAATGTTTCCTCCGTTTGTAGTTATTCAACTTTGAAGAAATGTTAAAGACTATTGAAAGACTTAAACACTCACTCAAATATGTCCGTAATGCAAGTACTCATAATTCGTTTCGCTTTTAAATTCATTTAGATCTTTATTGGAAGAATATGCGTCATATCTGTTTTTAGTTAAAGAGGTTTTATCCTCAAGTTAATTAAGCGTAAATAAACATTCTTAATTTCAAAACATATTTGGCATTATTCTATTAATTGTTAATTATTTATTAAGGAACAATGAAGTTTGTAATATTACTGTAATAAAGCGTCATAGTTCAATATATAAATATATAGTATTTTTACTCATTTATCAAGAAAAAACACATCACCTTAATGAATAACTAACTTACTGATTTTTTAAAACTGATTTATATATTATAACTTCTTGCTATATTTATTTAATCAGACTAAGGACCTACAAAGTGTAATTAAACTCTTCTAAAACCCGTTATTTTTCCAATAAAACTGTAAAATTTACGTTATTTCATCATTTCCATTTGCATACGAAACTCAATGCCGTGGAATAATTGATTCATCCAGTTACTGAATTTCACAACGTTCTTTTCAGCTGTCTCAATATCTATAAATTGAAATTTTAAACGAGCACCTTGTGGCTTTTGAGCTAATTTAGTTAAATGATAGCTAGCAATGGTGCCAATTTGAGGATAACTTCCAATTGTGTAATGATCATTTAATAAGATAATCGGCGTGCCATCACGCTTAACTTGTATTGTCCCTTTTTTTACAGGTTGATGAGCTGGCATATCATCGTAATAAGCTTTAATTTTTTTACCATCAAGCAACATTCCCACGCGGTTAGATTTATTTGTCACTTTATAATCTCCGTGAATGAAATTTGATTTTGTTTCCTCATCAAAGTCTTCAGTTCCCTTATTAGCCACGACATGGAAAACATCTGAAATATAATTAAATGATAAAGCATATCCATCGATGCCCCAATCTGTCGTATGCTTTTCCGCTAAATTTTCAAAAAGTTTATGATGACGCGCGGTATATTGACGTTTCATTTCAATTTCATCACCATTTTCAAGCGTACGTCCATGGAAGCCTCCAGTATTCACTTTTAAATCAGTTGATGTTGAACCTAGCCATGAATCTAATTTGAAGCCGCCTCCTACCGCAAGATAAACGCGAGAGGTTTTATTCGTTTCTTTAAAAGATAAAACATCATCTTTTTCTACTAAGTATAATTTATAAGGCTTAATTTTCATTTTTTGAGTGTACGCTTCAAAGTTATTGCCTGTTAATGCGATTAAAGTTGGCTCAGTAAAACGAATTTTCGCCATCACGTGTGTCATTTCGAGTGTAGCTTCATTTTTATCATTTGCAACAAGACGATTCGCTATTTCGTGACCTAGCGTATCTAGAGCCCCGCAAGGAATGACGCCTGCATATTCATATCCATAACGTCCAAAATCTTGAAAGCTGCTAAATAATCCTGCTTTTTCTATTATGATTGACATGATTTAAAATCTCCTAATTGTATTTCTTTACGTTCTTTAGGTTGAAAAGTGACATTATCTCCTAATTTCAGTAGATTGAAATCTACTTGATTAGGGTTAAATAAATGTAATGGCGTATATCCTATAACAAGCCAGTCATTATATGTATCTGTCGTGACAATGCCACACTTTTTACCTTCTAAAATAACTGATCCAGCTCTAACCATTTTTTTCTCTTCACACGTATGGTTGACATATAATGCTTCATTCATCCCAGTTAAATATGGGAATCCAGGTAAATATCCCATCATCGAAACAAAATATTGATTTCCAGAATGTAACTTAATAAATTCTTCTTTTGTAATATTATAATAGTTCAATAATCCCTCTAAATCTGGGCCGAATTCTTCTCCGTAAATAATAGGAATGGTATGAGAGGTACTATCCGCTTCATTTAAATTAAGTAGTTTTATTTCTTCATGAATTGAGTGAACAAGATCTTTCATATATTGAAAAGGTGAAGTAATATGATGATGTTTGATCATATCTCGAGCATCATAACAAATCATCATATCTGATTCAGTTGGAACAATTTCAGTAATAAATGGGAGATTTTTCTCTAATAAATGACGACGTACAGCGATTAAATCTCTTGTAACATTTTGAGAGACATCTTTTTCTATCGCAATAACAATTGCTTGATCTCCTTGGCTATAAATTTTCATAACTCCACCTCATACTTACTATATTTTATTATTGCCATTCTATTTAATGATGATAAAAAATATTTAAAAATCCAACGATATACGGAATAAGCGTTCTCATAAACAGGTAAACACACAGGCATTGCAATACCACAACTATAGTTGCTACAAGACGTGCTTTGATTACAGCATTTCGTTGTAAATAACGATCTGCTTGCCATTTTCCCAAGATATTTAACACGATGATAATTACAAGCCATACTATTACCATAATCCGCTCCATTACTTCATTTGAATTTTTATCATTTCTTTTAGACAATCTTCCATTCACATTCTATATATAAATAGAAACCTCGGCAACCTCTCGCAAACTGTTTAACAGATAGATTCGAACTTCATTTGCTTGCAGTTTTTCAATTAACTCATCTTTATTATAATCTTTAATGAACAATTTATGCTCATCAATTAAGCTTTGGCGCATGCAACCTAATAGAAAGTCTTTTTCATAACTTGGTGTATAGTATTGGCCATTTTCTTCAATCATAATATTACCAATATCAAATTCTAAGATTTTGCCTGTCTCACTATACAGTAAGATTAAATCTGTACGATGACTATGATCGAGATGTTGACGCTCCGTCGTTTTATTAATCACATATTCTTTTGCACAAGTAGCGTCACTTTCTTTAAATTCAGCCGTAAATTCATTTTTGGCCATTAATGGTTTGATAATATGTGATAACTGCCCTTCTTTGTCTGTTTCTACTTTTAATCGAAACATACCCTCAGTATTTTGTGATTTTATTTTTTCTACATACTGTTCCCATTCTCTCTCTGAAAATGAGAATCCCAAACGGGCACATGATTGTTTTAATCGGGCAGTGTGATATTGAAATCGTCGAATTTCGCCATTCTCAAGACGCATGGTTTCAAATAATTTCATTTATAACATCTCCAATATTTTCGTTTTATCACGAAACTCTTGTACTTCATTTTCTGGTACAGAATCTATCGTTATCCCTGCGCCTACTCCATAAATCACTTTACCTTGTCGATATTCTAATGTTCGAATAGGAATATTAAATATCATTTTATTATCTGGCATCATTAGCCCAATTGACCCACAATAAATAGAACGGGGTCCAATTTCTAACGATTTGATATAAGACATAGTATTGAGTTTCGGCGCACCAGTGATAGAACCACAAGGGAATAGTGCCTTTAAAATACCATGTAGAGACGTCTCATTAATTAAATGCCCTGTGACCATACTCGTCATTTGGTATACCGTTCTATATGTTTCAATAAAAAATGGCTTGTAGACTTTAATCGTACCAGTTTCAGAAATTCTTGAAATATCGTTACGCAATAAATCTACAATCATCACATTTTCTGCACGATCTTTAAGTGAATTTTGTAGCGTTTCGTAATTAAGCGCATCTTCTCTTGCATCCGCACTTCGAGGCATCGTCCCTTTCATCGGCTTACTCACAATAACATCGCTTTCTCCATTAAACTCCCCTTTTTGGAAAAAGAGCTCTGGAGAAATAGAAGCGACTTGAATGTCTTCCGTATCTATTAAAGCCGTATAACCACCATTATTTGTTTGGGTCAAATAAGCATATAACTCCGAAATCGGATAATGAATATCACTCGTTAAACGCGTTGTGTAGTTTACTTGATACGTTTCACCTTCTACAATAGCTGCTTGCACTTGTTGTACTTTCAAGCGCATTTGTTCATCACTTTCTTGAAAAGTAAACTTGTGTTTTGGTACGTAGTTATGCGTATTTTCTATTGAAGATGCTTGAGCATCGCTAACCTCAAAACTGTATGCTACCGCATATAAATCATCATGTTCAAGGTGATGCGTTGCCATTTTATTGTTGAAATAAGCTGCCGCTTCATAAGTTAAATAGATAGCCACATAGCGTCCTAGTTTTTGTTCCTTTTCCGCAAATCGAACGACATCTCCCACTTCGTTTAATGAATAAGCTAACGATTTATTCGTATACGTGCCAAAGGTTAATTGATGCATCTCATAGTCATCAGGATTGATATAATAACGATAATTAAATGTGATATTCATTAACTAACCCTACTTTCGATAAAAAATGACGTAATTGCTCATGTCCATATTCACTTAGAATAGACTCTGGATGGTATTGCACAGCATAAATAGGCAATGAGCTGTGTTCTATTGCCATTGGAATGCCTTCTTCATTGTGTGCAGTTATCTGTAACTGTGAAGGCAGTGTTGTTTTATTAGCAATTAAAGAATGATAACGCATAACTTCAAACTGTTGCGGTAAATCTTTAAATATGCCGGTACCTGAATGTTTTAAACGAGTTGTATGACCATGTATTGGTTTTGCTCCATGAATAATACGGCCTCCATAATATTCAAATATAAATTGAAAGCCTAAACACACGCCTAAAATAGGAATTTCACCTTCATAATGTTGCATGACTTCCCTTAAAATAGGATAATCACTCGGTTTACCTGGCCCTGGTGAAATCACTATGGCATCGATGTGTAATTGGGATAACTTATCCATCGACACGTCATCTACTTCATAAACTTGAAGTGACAATGTCGTTTCAGTTTTTATGTAATCAATTAAATTATATGTAAATGAATCTTTATTATCTATTACTACTATCATTGCGATTACTCCAACTTTCCAACAAATATATTCTTCAATTTTATTATAAATTTTCTAATCACGAAAATGTAAGGGCTTACCTTACTCACATTTAGAAATATTACTTGATTTTACGGTTTGATTATATTAATCTAACTAGCGTACTAAAAATGAATCGACAGAGGTTCCTAGCTGAAACCCTCTATAAAAAACTAGACACTTACAGAAATATTCCCTCTTAAACACAATAAGTAGCTATACTAACTTATTTTTAATATTTCAGAAGTCTATCTTTTTTATAGAGATAGGCTTTTTTCTTTGCCTTAAAAAGATGGCTAGGTTATTTATCGGCAATCCACTATTAATCATTTTTTCAAAAGGAGAATAATTATGACGCAACAAACCTTAAATAAGGATAAAGCAATTGTAGTATTTAGCGGAGGTCAAGATAGCACAACATGTTTATTTTACGCTAAAAAACATTTCAAAGATGTAGAATTAGTAACGTTTAATTACGGGCAACGTCACGATACGGAAATAGAAGTCGCAAAACAAATCGCTAAAGAACAAGGGTTAAAGCATCATGTTCTTGATATGTCATTATTGTCTCAATTAACTCCAAACGCTTTAACACAACATGATATGGATATTGAAACTGGCGAAGATGGTATTCCTAATACTTTCGTGCCTGCACGTAATTTATTATTCTTATCATTCGCTGGCGCACTTGCTTATCAACTTAATGCCAAACACATTATCACTGGCGTATGTGAAACTGATTTCTCTGGTTATCCTGACTGCCGTGATAACTTCATTAAATCTATGAATGTAACATTAAGTCTTTCAATGGATAAAGATTTCGTCATTCATACACCATTAATGTGGTTAGATAAAGCACAAACATGGGAACTTAGTGACGAATTAGGTGTACTCGATTATGTTCGCTATAATACATTAACTTGTTATAACGGCATTGTTGGCGACGGCTGTGGAGAATGCCCAGCATGCAAATTACGTCAACGTGGTCTTGAACAATATTTAGAAACTAAAGGAGCGAAATAATATGTTTCAACAAATCTATCCACAAGTAAATCATCCTTACAGTTTTGAATTAAATAAAGACTTTAACTTTTCAGCAGCGCATTTCATTCCAAGCGAAGATGCTGGCAAATGTATGAGAACTCATGGCCATACTTATTTTGTAAATTTAACAATTGCTGGCGATACGCTAGATCATAACGGCTTTTTAATTAATTTTAGTGATTTAAAAAAACTTATTCACGACCAATTTGATCATTATTTATTAAATGACTTACCTCAGTTTAAAGGTAAAAGTCCTTCAACTGAAATCGTAGCACAAACGATTTATGAAATTATCGAATCACATTTACAAACTTACGATAATCAACCGCACTGCGTTCAAGTGTATTTACGTGAAACGCCGTCTAGCTATGTTGTCTATCGACCAAAGGAGTTTAAATAATGGCAGCTAAAATTCCAGTACTAGAAATATTCGGCCCTACTATCCAAGGTGAGGGACGTGTAATTGGACGTAAAACGATGTTTGTGCGTACAGCAGGATGTGATTATCGTTGTAGCTGGTGTGATTCAGCTTTCACATGGGATGGTAGCGCTAAAGAAGATATTCAACTAATGACTGCTGAAGAAATCTATCATCAATTGCGTGAAGTTGGAGGCGACCATTTTGATCATGTGACTATCTCAGGTGGTAATCCAGCACTCATTAAAGGTATTCAAGATTTAGTTGATTTATTTGAAGAGAAAAATATTTATACTGCTTTAGAAACACAAGGTAGTAAGTTTCAACCGTGGATGACACAAATTGACGATTTAACAATTAGTCCAAAGCCACCTAGTTCTACTATGACGCCTAATCTAGACATTTTAGATAGCGTAATTGAACAATGTGTCCATGAGTCATTAAATTTAAAAGTTGTCATTTTCGATGATAAAGATTACGACTTTGCGAAAATGATTCATCATCGCTACCCTACTATTCCTTTCTATTTACAAGTAGGTAATCCATACTTAGATGATGATGTCGCTAATCATACCGAAAAATTATTAGAACGTTATGAAACATTAGTTGAGACGGTCATGCAAAGTAATGATATGAATCATGTTTATGTTTTACCACAACTACACACGTTACTATGGAGTAATAAAAAAGGCGTTTAATATAATATTATAGTAAGTGAATATTTATTGAGTGTTTTGAAATGATTAAGTTTGTTTAAATTGTTATAATATTCTAATGAACTAAGTGTGATAGGAGTACAACATGATTATTTATGTATTAATTAACATTGCCATTGTGCTTGGCATTTTCGGTTTCGACTTATATCGACATCGTTTTAAACAGCTTAAGTTTAGCTCCGTTTTAATTGCTATTACTATTAACGCTTTTATTAATATTATTGTCATTGAAAAGTTTAATTTTATAACGCTATGTTCAATTGCGTTTTTCTTATGTTGGTTAGGACTCCAATATTATTTAAAAATTAAAGGCTATACTTTTATCATTAAAGAATATAAATCTATTGCACTTATATTTGCAATTATTATTAGCTGTTCTTTATTTATAACATTTGGAACAAGTGATTATTCTCTATACATGTCAGTTCCTTATCTTGCACCAACTATTTTTATTATCGGAGCTGTTATCATTTTCTCAGCTACTTTTAATACAAATGAGCTTCAACGTATTAAATTACTAAGAAAAATTAAACATCCATTTATGACTGGTCATGTTATTATCATCATTTCGATTGTATTACTTACACTTTTAACACCATTTTGGTACATATTTGTAATTATTTATTTGCTGTTTGGTGTATATATTCTATGGCAATTGAAATCAATACAATCGCAACACAATATAGCTAAACAAATATAAAAATGCTTGAAGACTCCTCAATGTGTTCTTCAAGCATTTTTATATTTAATATTTAAAACTAATGAACGTTTTCTTTTTCGAGCGCTTGATGTTGTGTGACGCCATCATTTTCAAAAGTTGGGTCCAAATTGGAAGCTTGAACGATATATTTAGGTCGTTGTTTCACTTCATAATAAATACGACCAATATATTCGCCCACGATCCCTATTGAAATCAACTGAATACCGCCTAGCAATAATACTGCAGCAATCGTTGTAAAGTATCCAGGGTTATTAATCCCATTCACCATAATACCAATTAATAAATAAAGAATATATATAATACTTAAACCAAATACAAACATTCCAAGATAAATCATTGCTCTTAAAGGTTTGTTATTGAAAGAGATTAAACCGTCGATACCATAGTTTAATAATTTAGTAAACGTCCATTTAGATTGTCCCGCTTCACGTTCTACATTTTTATAAGTGAAGATTTTAGTATTATAACCTATCCATTCAAATAATCCTTTTGAAAAGCGATTATACTCTTTTAAAGAAGCTATTGATTTTACAGCACGTTGACTTAATAATCTAAAGTCGCCGACACCATCGATAAATTTAATATCCTCTACAAAACTATTAATCAATTTATAGTATAGTTTCGTCATTGATTTTCTCGCAAAATTCTCTCCCGTACGATCACGTTGCGCTATTACTTGGTCATAGCCTTCTAAATAGCCATCGATCATTTTAGGAATAAACTCTGGAGGATGTTGTAAATCTCCATCTATCATTACTACAGCATCAAAATCTACACTATGCTGAAAACCAGCAATCATTGCTGATTCTTTCCCAAAATTTCGACTGAAAGAAATATACTTAACGTGATTATCTATGGTTGCTAAGTTTTGGATGTGATCAATGGTATCATCTTTACTTCCATCATCAATAAATAATAGGTCATAGCTATAATCTTTAACCACACTATCTTCCATCAAAATTTCAGTCAATTTGTCGTAGGTCTTCGCTACGACTTCACCTTCATTAAAGCAAGGCACAATGACTCTGATTTTCATCCAATTACATCCTTTTCTACATTCTTAATATTATTTTATCAATAAAATTAATAAATATTCTACCTAAAACTATGTAATTAACAAAGAAAAAATAATAATTGTATTAAATCAACAAAAATGTATTTTTAAATTACAAATTCAAATAGAACATATTATTTTAAATCACCAATACTAACATCATCAGGGTCTTTACCTTGGCGTGCATTTTTATTTAAACTATCTATTTCAGCAATCTCAGTCAATTCTAGATTAAAATCAAAAATATCATGATTTTCACGAATGCGTGAAGGTGTTTTAGATTTTGGAATCACGATACGATTATGAGCTAAATGCCATCTTAATATGATTTGCGCAGGCGTTTTGTCATATTGTTCTGCTAATTTAGTAATAACCGGATCATCAAATAAACCTCTATTACGCATTAACGGCATCCAAGCTGTAACGGCAATATCGTGTTTATCACAAAAGTCTTGAAGCTCTTGTTGATTAAAATAAGGATGTACTTCAATTTGATTAATGTGAGGCACAATATCAGTAGCGTTCATTAATTTTTCTAAATGATGTTCTTTAAAGTTACAAACACCAATTGCTTTTACTTTACCTTCTTCATATAGCTTTTCAAGTGCCTTGTAAGATTCAATATATAAATCATCTTTTTCACAAGGCCAGTGAATTAAATATAAATCTAAGTAATCAACACCTAAATTCTCTAATGTTTTATTAAAATAGTCTAACGTGCTTTCATAGCCTTGATAATCATTCCATAATTTAGATGTAATAAATAAATCTTCACGCGGAACGCCACTATTCTTTAACGCTTTACCTAACGCTTGTTCATTTCCATAGAAATAAGCTGTGTCAAATGCACGATAACCATCTTCTATCGCAGCTTGAATTGCTGTCTCCATTTCTTCGTCTGTAACTTTATAAACACCTAAGCCTACTTTAGGCATAGGATAGCCATTATGTAATAATTGTGTATCGTTAACCATGATTTATTCTCCTCTATTTTCTTTTTAAAATTATTATAACCCTTACATAGAATATGTATAAAAATAAAGACACTTAGGTTTTAGTACCCAAGTGTCAGATATTTTATTCATCAGCATCTTGTTTATGCTTATGTTTATGGTCTTGATTATCTTCATCGTCTTCATCATCAATCGTTGGTCTAGTTTCAAGAAATTGATATTTCAGAATAACCCAAACTAATTGATGATTGTCCATTTCAGAAATAATCCAACGATCATATTCAGTATCAATATGATCATTTACTTGTAAATTAGTGTTGTGAGCTTGTAACCAACCACCAATTGTATCGATATCTTCTGAATCTTCAAATTCAATACCAAATTGTTCATTTAAATCATCTAAAAGGACACGTCCATTAATTTGATACGTATCTTCTTCAAGTTTAACGATATCATTCACTTCATCATCGTCAAACTCATCTCTGATTTCACCAACAATTTCTTCAAGAATATCTTCCATCGTTAAGATACCAGCAGTACCACCATATTCATCAATAATTAAACTGATATGAACATGTTCACGTTGCATTCTCACTAAAGCATCACTGATACGTGTTGTTTCTGAAATCATTGGCAAGTCATGAATATAATTGGCAATTTTAATTGGCTTACCTGATGCATATTCAGTTAAGAATTCTTTAACGTTAATAAATCCTTTAATATGGTCTTTATCGCCATCTTCTGTGATTGGATAGCGTGTAAATTGATGTTCTTTGATTGTTTCTAATAATTCATCCACATTAAAAGGTTCATTTAATGTAATCATTTGTGTACGTGGCACCATGATATCTTTCGCATGTCTTTCATCGAATGAAAAGATATTTTGCATATAGTTAAGCTCTGTTTGGTTAATTTCTCCACCATTATAACTATTGTTAATAATAATCTTAATTTCTTCTTCTGACATTGCATCAGTTTGAGCATCTGGATCTACACCAATCATTCTAATAATGACACGAGCAGAACCATTCATTAACCAGATTAATGGTTTCATGATATTTCCGAAATAATATAAAGGTCTAGCATATGTTAATGCTAATTTCTCTGTATGTTGAATTGCTATAGATTTAGGTGCTAATTCACCTAAAACAACATGTAAGTATGTTACTACAATGAATGAGATAACGAATGAAATTGTTGTTGTCAATGCATCAGGTAAATGAAGTAAATCGAATAAAGGATGCATCAATTTCTCAAACGTTGGTTCACCTAACCAACCTAATCCTAAAGATGTAACTGTAATACCTAATTGACATGCTGATAAATAATAGTCTAAATTGGCAATCATTTTTTTAACAATTTTTGCACTACCGTTACCTTCATCAGCCAATTGTTCAATTCTTGTAGAACGAACTTTTACTAATGCGAATTCTGAACCTACGAATACTGTAGTTAAAGCAATTAATAAAAAGAATATAACTAAATTTATTATGGTCACTGTATCCAATTAATTCCCTATTTCTAGGGATTCACCTCCAAATATTATATGTCCCATATGAGTAACACGGATTTATTGCGTTATGCTTAATTACAATATCTTCACATGTTAAGACCTTCCCATTGCGACACCCCCGAAAAAATGTATTACTTTTATTTTATCATATATTAATTGTAAATAGTTGAATGTAACTCTTTTAATTAAAAAGTTACAACTTATCATTTAAAACTAAGATTGCATAATAGTCAAGGAAGGTCTGGACAAAAGCGCTTAGGATTTAAGGGATTGGGACAGAAATTAAAATTAATTTCGTTGCATCTCCAGCATAAAGACTTTCTTTTCGAAACTCTCTATGTTGGGGCCCCGTCTACCAGGGAAGGATGACTAGGTTTGAAAGAGCTTGATTTAAGCACATTTTCAAATCAGTCAGCTACTGCCAAAATGATAAAGTAGACTAAAATATTTTATTTTGCCCTAGCTTCTTTAAAGCTACCCAGTGAATAAATTTTTTATTACTTAACCTTTTTCCTTCTATTCTATACTCTCATAAATCTACCCATTTTTGCATGTTTTAACATCCATTTTAAATAAAAATCTCTTGCCCTATTTTCCAAGAGCAAGAGATCGATAATCTACTATATTATTCATCCATAGATTCAGATGCTTTAATTTCATCATACGTTAATTTAGGTTTTAACATACCATACATAATCGCTGAAACTATAGTACCTACGACTAAAGCGATTAATGTTTGTACGATGTGGCTAAAGTCTGTAGCTGCGATAACGATGATACCACCGTGTGGCGCATTAATTCTTGAACCAAGTGCTAATGCGATAGCGCCACCAATACCTGAACCTACCATCATTGACGGAATGATACGTAATGGGTCAGCTGCTGCGAATGGAATTGCACCTTCTGTGATGAATGAAAATCCCATCACATAGTTTGGTATGATTGAACCACGTTGTTCTTTAGTAAACTTACGTTTGAAAATGACCATGGCTGTCGCAATTGCTAATGGTGGAATCATACCACCAACCATAGCTGCTGTAATTGGTGCCGCATTTCCTTCAGTTAAAGCAGCTGTTGCGAATACATATGCCGCTTTGTTGAATGGACCACCCATATCGATAGCCATCATTGCGCCGATAACTAAACCAAGTAAGATAATGTTTGAACCTGATAAGCTGTTTAAACCATTTAATAATAAGTTATTTAACCACGCTGCTGGAGGGTTAAATACATAAATCATTAATAAGCCAGTGATTGTTACACTTAATAATGGATAAATTAATGTTGGTTTTAAACCTTCTAGTGCTTGTGGTAAACCACGAGTAATATATTTAATACCTTGAGTTAAGTAACCTGCTAAGAAACCTGCAATAATACCACCGATAAATCCTGAATCACCTGAAATAGCTAACATACCGCCAACTAAACCAGCTGCGAAACCTGGTTTATCTGCAATACTACGAGCAATGAAGCCAGCTAATACAGGAATAATTAATGCGAAAGCACTATTTTTACCAATATTCCATAATTGTTCAGCAAATGGATTATAATCGGCTTTCTTAGGATCAAATGAAGTTGCTCCAAATATGAACACAATTGCCATTAAGATACCACCAGCGATAACAAGTGGTAACATATTTGAAACACCGTTCATTAAGTGTTTATAGAATGCTTTACCGAAACTTTGTTTCTCATTACTTTCACTACTTTGAGCTTTTGAACCACCATCACGAGCTACGAAAGGTTTGCGACTTGTATCAAGTGCAGTGTTAATTAATTCTTCTGGACGTTTAATACCATCAGCAACTGGTACTTCAACAACATTTTTACCATCGAAACGATCTGTTTCAACATGTACGTCAGCTGCAACAATAACACCTGTGGCTCTTTCGATATCTTGTTGAGTTAAATGATTTTTAATACCGCCAGAACCATTTGTTTCAACTTTAATTTTAACTCCCATTTTATCTGCTTGTTTTTTCAAAGCATCACGCGCCATATAAGTATGAGCGATACCTGTAGGACAAGCTGTTACCGCAAGTACATATGGTTCGTTTGAATCTTGAGCTGTAGTACCAGCAGTTGTTGCACCAGCTGTAGCAGCTTCTTGTTCTTGTGCCTCTTTTTCTTCTTCTTTAGTCGCTTCATCATCTGCATTATCAATGATTTGAAGTATTTCTTCCGGAGAATTAGCGTGTAATAAATTTTCTCTTACTTTATCATCCATTAAAATACCTGATAACTTAGCTAATGCATCTAAATGTGTTTGTGCGCCACCTTCTGGAGCAGCAATCATAAAGAATAAGTGTGCAGGTTGTCCGTCTAAACTTTGATAATCCACGCCAGCTTTAGATTTACCAAAAGCAATTGCTGGAGATTTTACGGCAGCCACTTTAGCATGTGGAATGGCAATACCTTCACCAATACCAGTTGTACTTTGTGATTCACGATTATGAATGGCTTCTTTAAATTGCGCAATATCACTCAATTTGCCAGCTTTATCTAATTGATTCACTAATTCGTCGATAACGCCATTTTTATCTGTAGCTGATAAATCCATCGCAATCGTTGATTTAGTTAGTAATTCTGTAATTCTCATTTATTTCACTCCCCATCAAGTACTGTAACAGTAACTTGTAATTTAATATTTTCTATATCTTCAATAGTTGCTAAATCTTCTGTAAATGCTGTAGCTGTTCCAGAAGCTACTGCTTGTTGAAAAGCATCTTCTAGTGATAAACCAGATTCTAGACCAGCTACCATACCAGCAACTGTACTATCTCCAGAACCTACAGTATTAACAACTTGTCCTTTAGGATTTTGTGCTTTAATACTGCGTTTATCATCAATGTAGATAGCGCCATCGCCACCTAGAGAAATGATGACAGATTGAGCACCCTCTTTTAAAATTTCTCTACCATATTTCACAACATCTTCGTCACTAGTGACTGTCATATTAAACATTTCTTCCAACTCATCTTTATTTGGTTTAATAAATAATGGTTGATATTTTAATACAGTGTTAACTAAATCTTTTTCAGCATCGACTACTAATTTAGCGCCTGTTTGTTGCGTAATACTAGCAATCTGAGCGTAAGCATCACTTGGAATACTTTTCGGAACGCTACCAGCTACAATAACTGTATCTTCTGCTGTTATTTGCTTAATTTGAGTTAACAATGACTGAAATTGTTCAGCTGTCACATTAGGACCTGGTGCATTAATTTCTGTTTCATCGCCAGATTTCAATTTAACGTTAATACGTGTATCATCATCTACTTTAATGAAATCTGTTTTAATATCACTTTGTTGTAAAGTATTAGCGATAAAATCTCCTGGAAAGCCTCCAGCAAATCCTAAAGCAGTCGATTGAACACCTAGTGTCTTTAACACACGTGATACATTAATGCCTTTGCCCCCAGCAAATTTATACGTTGCTTTGGCTCTATTTAAACCTTTAAGTTCAAAACCATCCGTAAACATAATGTAATCGATGGATGGATTAAACGTTACTGTGTAAATCATGACTCTCCTCCTAAAAATTGATATTTATCTCTATATTTAGCGTAGTGCTTATGCAGTTTTACTTGTTTAGATACGATGAATTCAACTTTGTGATTGCCTATGGAAACATTCGCGAAATAGACTTCATCTAGTTTTGAATGATCAAATAAAATATAAGATTGCGTTGATTGTTCAATCGCTTTTTCTTTAATCAATGCTTCTTTTTCATCTGGAGTAGTTAAGCCATAGTTAAGATCAATACCATTCATTCCTAAAAATGCCTTATCAAAACAATAACGACCTAAAGTATGTAAGGCGCTTGCTCCTACTGTTGCAAGTGTAGTGGCTTTGACTTCCCCACCTATCATTAATGTTTTAATACCTTGATTCAAAAGTTTCTCTACATGTGTGAGACCATTGGTTACTACTACAATATTTTTGGCTTTTATAAAAGGAATCATTTCAATTGTAGAAGAACCGGCATCCATAAATATGCAATCATTATCTTGAATTAATTGCGCAGCTACTTTTCCAATTTCTCGTTTTTCTTTTAAGTTCAACGATAATTTTTCAGAAAGTACAGGTTCACTATTGCGCTTACTATTAAGCATCGCCCCTCCGTGAACACGTTGAAGACGGCCTAATTGTTGTAACTTTGATAAATCTCTTCTTACAGTTGAAGCACTACAACCTGTGCGTTCAATCAATTCTTGAAGGGTCAAAAAGTCAGTTTTCTTCAGTTCTTGTAGTATAATGTCATGTCGTTTTTCTGAAATCATTAGTTCACCCCTCTTCACCCCAAATTATAATGTGTGCGCTTACATTTTTCAATCAAAAATTGTCAAAAACATTCAAAAACATTCAAAATATCTATAAAAAAATAACAGATATTGCGTCCTTAATTCATTCTTAAACAATATCTGTTAATATATTTCGTTATTTTTGAAGGATATTGGCTGTTTGAGCATGTGTAATGTCAATTAAATCATTAACATTTACTACGATTTGAATGCCACGTTGGCCCCCACTCACATGTATTCTCTCTCTTTCTAAAACCGATTGATCAATAGTAGTTTTAAATAGATGTTTCATACCAACCGGTGAACAGCCACCACGGATATAACCTGTGACCTGTTTTAAATTCTCCACTGGCATTAAAGTAAGTTTCTTCTCATTAACTACATGCGCCGCTTCTTTTAAATCTAATGTTTCATTTACAGGTATTACAAAGACAAAGTGATCATGGTTCGCATTTTCTAACACTAATGTCTTATATACATCGTCCACATTAGCCCCGACAATATGAGCAATCGCTTTGCCATCCATATGACCATCGCTTACTTCATATGTTCTTACTTCATAATTAATCTTCGCTCTATCTAACATACGCATAGCATTTGTTTTTTTATGCTTCATTTTATCACCTCGTTCATATTCATCCTTATTCTACTACTATTTGGCCAAAATAGAAAAAAGCGCTCTTTTCTACTTATAGAAAAGGCGCTATCACTTATTAGTTGCTGTTATTGGTTCAATTTTACCCATCTTATTAATTGCGATTTCGTTTTCTTGCTTGTGGTTGCTAGATTGAAGCGTAAATGTCACATCTTGATTAGTCTCATCTGTTTGATTCAGTTGCACTGCTTTCCCGTAATGTTGCTTCGAATAATTCTCAGCTATAATTTTGCATTCTTCAACTGAATACGTATGTTTCGGCTCAGTTTTGTTTTGTCGTAATTGATTATAACGAATTTCCGCTTTTTGCTCTGCTGCATTCTTTTCTGATGCTTTTGCCGTATGGTTGCTACTAATATTTAATATATCTTTGGCTGCTGATACTTTTCCCATTTTTGAAAATGAAGAAATCGTGTGATGTACTTTAGCTAAGGCATCTTGATTTGTTGCGATAAACAGTAAAAAGGCTAAGCAAATTGATAAAATAAAAGCTACCATACCTAATAGTATGTTTTTAAAGTTCATCTCCTTACCCACATTTCTCTCTAAATTTTTTTCTTATCTTAACATACAAATGGGCAAAAATAATTAGGTAGACTGCAATTTAAAATAACTGTAATCTTTGTAACAGTTATATTACCGAACGACTTGATATTGTTACATATTGACAACTTAAATGTAAAAAACAATAACCTCTCTTGTTAATATTTTCATATTAACTAGAGAGGTTTAGTGTAGGTTTATTTAGATGTATTACGAGCACGTCGTTTCGTTTGCAATGCCTTTTCAATAAAAATAATAATAATACCGAGTAACATGACGACGATAGACATATATAATGGAAATTCTAAGTTTATATCGAATAGTGCGCCTGCTACGAGTGGGCCTATGAAGTTACCCATACTAGTAAATGTAGAGTTTAAACCACCGGCAAAGCCTTGGCGATTGCCTGCAATATTTGAGTAATAGTTTGTAAGTGCTGGACGAATTAAATCGAAGCCAATAAAGACAATGAAACTAATAATCATAATTGTCCAGTAACTATTGGATAATATAAGTAATCCTAGCACGATAGCTGAATATAATAATGACCACACAATAAATGTTAATTCTGTCATATATTTCATAAATTTATCGAAAAAGAAGACTTGGAAAACAGCGCCTGCGATACCGCCACCAACAATAGCAATTGAGATATCTCGTGGTGTGTAATCTGCTTTTTCAGATGTATATAATGAGAATAACGTTTCAAACGCTGACAAACCGAATGCTAAAACCAGTGTTAAAATAATTGGTGTAATGAAGACTTTCCAGTTAATTTTAGTAAGGACTTCTGGTTCAAAGTTATGGAATGTCTCGTTCGATTCATGTCGTGGATTATGAATTAATATTATAGACATGATAAATGCTAGGACGCCAAGTGTACCTGCGAAATAAAACGGCGCTCGATGTGAGAATTCAGCTAGAAAGCCACCTATTCCTGGTCCAAGGATAAATCCTGAATTAATAATGGCAGACATATAACCAAAGTTCTTAGCTTTATCTTTGGCCGGCGAAATATCCGCAATCATACCGGTTACCCCTGGCATAACCATACCTGCGCTAAATCCACCTAAAACTCTTGAAACAATTAATGTTGAAAAATGATGACCTACTGCAAATAAATATTCTGAAATAGCGAATAAAATAAGACCGATACAAATAATTAATTTTTTACCTAATTTATCTGCTAAGGTTCCTCCAAATGGTGAAATAATCATTTGGGATAGTGCAAAGGCTGCGACTAATATACCAAGATCGCTCCCTTTTAATCCTAAATCTTTTAAGTACACAGGTAGAACTGGAATTACTAGCCCTATACCTACAAAAATCAAGAATATATTAAAATATAATGTAAATAATTGTTTTCTCATGCTGTCACCTCTTTTCAAAGAATATATCTTCATATAATTTTATTAATACATTTAGTTAAAAATTACATAATATTGAAACATTGTATACTATTCTCTTCCTATATTACAATAGGAAATTATAAATTCTAAATCATTCAACTTATAGCGCGTTTCAACGTATAATAAAAGTAACTACTATTTATCTGAGGTGATAACGATGAAATATCAAAAAGACGGTAAAACATTTCTTTTAGTGTTAGATAAAGGTGAAGATATTGTAGAAAAAGTAACGCAGTTTGCTAAAGAGCATGAAATGAAATTTGGTACAGTAAGTGGTATTGGCGCGTGTGACAATGTAACGCTAAATTTCTATAATTTAGAAACTCAAAAATACGAAGCGCGAGAAGTAAATGAAGCTCTAGAATTAACAAGTTTATTAGGTAATATTTCGCATATTGGTGAACAGCCCTTTGCACATTTACATGGAACATTTGGTACGCGTGATTTTCAAACATTAAGTGGTCATTTAACTAAAGCTAAAGTATCCGCTACAGCTGAAATTGTAATCACAATGACAAACATGGATATTAATCGTACACACGACAGTGAAACAGGCTTAAATTTATTGCACCCATAAATTTCCGTTTATCGGCTATTTATTAAAAATGGATAAATAGCTGATTGTTTTTGTCTTCAATACTATGTTCAAATTAATATGCAATATACAGGTAAATTAGTTGATTCCATATTTGTGAAAGTTTAATATTAAACATTGACTAAACAAATTTAGCGTTTTATTAATATCAAAGAAAGTAGTGTATGATATGACCGCGCGTTATATTGCAAGGATATATTTTATTATTCTTTTTACTGTGTCATTATTTGAAACTAGAGTTTTTAATTTTATAAGTTTGAATCTTTTTTTAGCTTATATACCTTTTGAGTTATGTTTGCTTTTAAGACTTTTCAGACCTAGAAAGCCATTTGAGTGGCCACTATTTATTGTGTTCGCGCTTATTTTTATATTGTTAGTGCCTAACACTTTTTATATGCTGACAGACTTAATACATCTAAACCAATTCACTTTTGATTTTTACGTACGTTTAAATTTAATGGAATGGATTTATTTCACATACTTACTTTTAGGTGTCTTTTTAGCAATTTATTGTATGGTATTAATTTTCATTAATTTATCTCATATCACTTCATATAAATGGCTTAATCGTTCATTAATTATCGTATTAATGTTTTTAAATGGTTTAGGCATTTACATGGGACGTTTCTTAAGATTCCATACCGTACATCTCATTACGAGACCATTTACGATTATCCAACAAGTGCTTAATGAGTTAAATCTTCATACCATTATTTTCGTATTATTAATGGTATTACTACAAGCTGTTATTATTTTATTTGTAAAAGGAGTGCGTGTAGCGAAATGATGAATATTTTTTTACTCCTTATTGTAATAGTAGCTTTGCAACTTGTTATAGGTCATTTCTTTAATCGTATCGGTTTCAGTATGAAAAATAGTTTATTACTTATGCTATTACCACTAGGTATCGGTTTATTTCTAGTACAAGTTTTTTATTATGAACGTCACTACCCTAGATGGGAAGTACCGTTTCACGTAAAACTTAGATTAAAATATATGTATTTAATCACTTTCTTAGAATATGTAGCCGTTTATCTCTGCATATTCGTTTTAAGATAATACTATATGAGGAAAAAGGCGAGTTCTATTTTAATTCCAATAGAACTCGCCTCTTATTTAAATATTTTTAAATGTAGACATTACATATTCACGTGCACTTTTATGATCGACGATAGGTTCTGGATAGTCTTTACCTAATTTAAGTCCCTCTTTCTCAAGTTGAGATTGATGTTTAAGCGGTTCATGTAGCCATTTAGCTGGCATATCGTCAAGTTTAGGAACAAATTTCTTAATGTACAATGCGTCTTTATCGAAACGCTCACTTTGTCTTGTTGGACTAAACATTCTAAAGTATGGTACAGCATCTGTTCCCGTAGAAGCAGACCATTGCCAACCGTGAACATTGGAAGCTGAATCGAAATCAATGAGTTTTCTTCTGAAGTAATCTTCTCCCCATGTCCAATCGATAAATAAATCTTTGGTTAAGAATTGTGATACTACCATACGCATACGATTATGCATATAGCCTGTTTCATTTAATTCAGCCATAGCTGCATCTATAATCGGGAAACCTGTTTTCCCTTTATACCAACACTTAAAATCTTCTTTATTATATGACCATTTGATATTACGATATTTTTCATTAAACGCTTCATGTGCCGTGTTTGGATATTGAGTCATTAACACATAATAAAATTCACGGAATATCAATTCTCGAATAAATTTTTCAATATTACTTTCATCTTCTTCATAACTTTCAAGCAACTCAGTTATAATCTGTTTTATATCAATTAGTCCATAAGCTAATACAATACTTAATTGACTTGTTAATACTTCAGGTAAATACTCTCTATTTGAATCGTAATTTTGAATATCATTTTCTAAAAAGTCGTGCCATTGATTCAAGGCCTGTTCTTCAGATAATCCATCATTTGAATAATCTTTATCTAATGTTTGTTGTGATTTAGTACTCAACTTTGCTATATCTTTGAGATTATAATCATAAGCTGAATGTTGTCTTAAACTAGAACGATGTGCTTTGTAAAAGCTCGTGAACACTTTATAGGGTGTACCTTGTTTATTCATTGTCGTGCTCGGTTTAAAGTAATGATTTGCCCTTAAAGAAATTACAGAAATATCATATTTATCAAATGCTTTTTTCAGGTGACGAATATCATACTTTTCTTGATGATAGCTCATAATATCGCCTGCCACGACAACTTCTTCAATATGCTTTTCCTTGCAAAAATCACCTAACTCGTCGTATTCAATTAAAAACGGTTCAATATCATGCTTTTTTAATTCTTTTAAAAATTTTTCCAGCACACCATAATAATAGTTGCGTTTCATTTCAGTGCCTTCTTCCTCGAATATTTCCTGAGGAATAATTAAATAACATTGATCAATGTCATTTTGTTGTTGGTTTATATATTCAAATAATGGATTATTTTGTGTTCGAAAAACTCTATTCAGTATGACACCTATATTCATCGTTTCACTCCTCATTTTCGCGTTCATTTTCTTTACCCTTTTCCGAGAAAATAAAAAACGTGAAATAAAACTTAGTTATCTAATATTTACACTAAACCAAGCCAATGCCAATACGTCATACTAAAAATGATGACAAGTATATAGCCAACAATGGTTAAAGGAATACCAGTCTTCAAGAAATCTTTAACTGTAAAGGTGTTTGTGCCATACGCAAGCATGTTTTGCGGTGCGCTGACTGGTAGTAAAAATCCAAAGCTAATAACAAATTGTTGGATTAACACAAATCCGATAGACTGATCGCCAAGATGTAAGGTTGATGTTAATGAGATGAATACTGGAATTAACGCTGACGCTAAACTTGTAGCACTTGCGAAACCAAGATGGATGAGAATGTTAAATAAAGTAATTAATGCGATAGTAGCGATAATTGGTAGATGTTCAAGTCCCATTAAGCCAAATGTTTTATCACTCAACCATTGGGCTGCGCCTGTTTTTAATAGTACATTTCCTAAAGAAATACCGACGCCAAATACAATAATTGTCCCCCATGGAAATTTCTTTTCAACGCCCTTCCATGTCATGACACCAACTTTAGGCGTAAGCATAATAGCTAAAGCAATAATAGTGATAGAGGCTGAGTCTATTGGATGTAAGATTTTTTCTGTTGACCAAAAAATAAGTAATAAGATTGAAATAACAATTAAACGCCATTCTTTAGGAGAGACAGGTCCTAATTTATCAAGCTCTTCTTTAATTAATTTTTTACCGCCTTCAATAGATTCACGTTCTGGAGGCATGACTTTAATCATTATAAAATATAGAGCGATAGACATAAGTATAGACCATGGTGCAGCATATAAGAACCATTCTCCCCATGAAACATCATGTCCTAAGTTCTGATTAATAAAATTTACCGCTACAATATTCTGAGCAGCAGCCGTTTTAATTCCTATGTTCCAAATAGATACAGCTTGGACAGCTGTAATAATTAATAATGAAGCTAGTTTACTATCTTTCGATACTTTAAACGCAGCAATCATGCCAAGTAAAATCGGAACTACTGCGCCTGCTCTAGCAGTGGCAGAAGGTACAAAGAAAGCTAAAACAATAGATACTAAAATTGCACCAATCACGATGTTACGTGTTTTATTTCCTACTATAGATAGTACAAGTAACGCTAAGCGTTTATGTAAATTCGTTTCTTGCATAGCTGCAGCTAAAAACAAAGCGGCTGCTACAAGTGCAACTGCAGAAGTTGAGAACCCACTAAAAGCGTGACTTAATGCATTTCCCGTCCCTAATAAATCGTTGCCTGATAATATTTTATCGCCAGCTTTCGGATTACCAAGCTTTTCAGTAAGATGTTGAACTGGACTAAAACCTAAAATTAAAATAATTAAACCTAAAATCATTGTAGAAGATACTGGATAAGTGACCGCTTCCGTCACCCACATAATAACTGCAAAAGCTAAAATCGCTAAAACGCCTTTAGCCATGATGGGTAAGCCTGCTGGAGTAGGTAGTAATAAAATAATAAATAAAACAATAAAACTTGTAATAATCCAAAGTGGCTTATACCCTTGGTTCTTCTTCTTTTCATTTTCTTTCTGATTATTTGTGCTTAAATTTTTCGTTTTTGATAATTCTTTGTCTGTCATTTTTATTACACTCCCTCAAGATGGATACACTATTAGTATATCAAGAAAGCGCTTTATTTAACTAACTCTCAAAATAA
>NZ_PPRD01000004.1 GCF_002902575.1 Staphylococcus croceilyticus
CCTCAACAACAAAAAAAGAGATTAAACAACCTAAGGTTGCTTAATCTCAATATTAGGACTCATCAGTCCGATTTGACGTAGAGCCTTTATTTTTTAAGAAAATGATTTATAGTTCACTGTGTAACCTTAACGAACCGAATTGAGACTTGATATTTAAATATTCTTCTAATTCGTTAAGGATTTGCATCATACTTGCACGTGATTTTAAAGATTGATGCGTCTTTGGTAAAGGTAATTCATCTAAGGATAACCGTATTTCATATAATGAATGCAACCTTAAAGCGGTATAATCATTACTATTTACGTTTTCACCAATTTCAGCTAGCAGATTAGCTATATCTTCTATTAAAGGATCCTCTACTGTAATCTGATGAATTAGAGGTTGGATTCTACGTAAAAGATCAAGTTGTTCTTGTCTCATATCAAAGTAGTGATAATACGAATTTTCATTACGACCAAAGTGATTTTTTACATCTCTAAAAGCAATTGATTTAGCTTTTAGAATATCTAGTTGTATCTTTTCAAAAGACACAACTAAATCATTATTATAATTGGTACAAGCTTCACTATAGGATTTGAATATATTTTTAAATCCTGATTCCACTTCTTTTTTAAAATCAAGTAATTTCTTATCTAGACTAGGCATAATTAAATTCATTATAAATGCAATTCCTAAGCCAATAGTCAATAGGAGTAGTTCATTGATGATTAGATGTAGATTAATTGTTTTTGCATTAAACACATGTAGCAATATAACACAACTCGTCACAACGCCCTCTTGAACGTTAAGCATAACGGTTAATGGAATAAATAATAAGACGATTAAACCAAGTACTACCGCATTTTGACCTAATAAACTAAATATAATTGAGCCAACTAATAGGACCAAAACACAAGAAACAACTCGTGATACAATGGCTTGTACAGAATGTACTTTAGTGTGTTTAATACATAAAACAATAAGGATAGCGCTTGAAGCATAATTATCAAGCCCTATCCATTTCGCTAAGATAACGCCTAGCGTTATCCCTACCGCTGTTTTAAGAGTTCTAAATCCAATCTTATAAGGATTTAACTTTAACATAGGTAGGTTCCTCTTATCTTTCTTCGCAATATTTTTCGAAAAGACTTTGAAGTTGGTTAATTACATCCATAACGTCATGACCTTCAATTTGATGACGTTCAATCATTTCAGTAATCTTACCATCTTTAATTAGAGCAAAAGATGGGCTTGATGGTGCATAACCTTCAAAATAATCTCGTGCTTGTTGTGTTGCTTCTTTATCTTGACCAGCAAATACTGTTACTAATCTATCAGGTAATTTATCATAATGTAATGCATGACTAGCTGCAGGACGTGCAATACCACCTGCACAACCACATACAGAGTTAACCATAACTAAAGACGTACCGTTTTGTTGTAATACTTTATCTACTTCTTCAGCAGTCGTTAATTGTTCGTAACCTGCAGATTCAATTTCATTACGTGCTTGCTCTACCACGCCATTCATATATAAATCAAAATTTAAATCCATGAGAATCACCTTTCTATCATTTCTTTAGTTATTGTCATTCTACTAATTTAATAAACAGAGTTCAAATAGCTTGTCTAGCAGTTATATAACTCATTCATTAAATTTAATAGATATTAGTATTTTCAATTGAATAATTCTCAATGCGTTGTTTAACTTGAGACATAAAGCGACCTGTTTGTACACCGTCAAGAATACGATGGTCAATAGAAATACATAAATTCACCATGCTTCTAATTGCTATCATGTCATCAATAACGACAGGTCGTTTGACAATCGATTCCACTTGTAAGATAGCAGCTTGAGGATGATTAATAATACCCATTGACGATACAGAACCAAATGTTCCGGTATTATTAACAGTAAATGTACCACCTGACATATCTTCTTGAGTTAATTTACCATTGCGTGCTTTAAGTGCTAATTCGTTAATTTCTCTAGCAATACCTTTTATAGATTTTTCATCTGCATTTTTAATGACAGGAACGTATAACTTATCTTCATCAGCTACCGCAATTGAAATATTGATTTCTTTATGCAATACAATCTCGTTGCCATCCCAACTACTATTTAAGAGTGGGTTTGCTTTAAGTGCTTCTGCCACTGCTTTTACGAAGAAAGCAAAATACGTTAAGTTATAACCTTCATTTTCTTTAAAACTATTTTTATGATAATTTCTCGTTTTTACTAAATTAGTAGCATCTACTTCAACCATCATCCAACCATGTGGGATTTCTGTAACGCTTGTCACCATATTTTGCGCAATTGCTTTACGCACACCTTTTACTGGAATTACTTGGTCATGTTGATTAGATGATTGAGATGTAACTGGAACATCTTGAGTTTTTAATTCACCTTGTGACGCAGATGATTGCGTTGGTTGAGAAGTATTATTATGGCTTGATTTAATATAAGATTCGATATCTTTTTTAGTTACTCTATTTTCAAAGCCAGTGCCAGGTACTAATGATAAATCTACGTTATTTTCCGAAGCAATTTTAAATACTACAGGAGAAAAACGACCATTATTTTTTGGTGCAGATGATTGCGATTGTGACTCAGATTGAAGCGTTTGTTGAGGCACATTTGCATTACTATGCTGAACGTTATTTTCATTATTAATTGAAAGTTGATCATCGCCACTTAAATTTACATTAAGTTGTTGGGTTTCATTATTATTCGACTCTGATTCATTTGCACTATCAATCTTACAAATCACATGACTAATCTCGACTGTTTCACCTTCATTTACACATAGTTCGGTAATGACACCCGAACTAGTTGAAGGTACTTCTGCAGTTACTTTATCAGTAACCACTTCACATAGAGGATCATATTCGTCAACGTGATCGCCCACAGAGACTAACCATTGTTCAAGCGTGCCTTCGTGTACACTTTCCCCTAATTTTGGCATTTTAATATCCATAATATTGCCTCCTTAAAATTGCGCAAGTTCGCGCATTTTATCTAAGATTTTGTCAGGGTTCATCATTACTTCATTTTCAAGATTAGGTGAAAATGGCATTGAAGGCACGTCAGGACCAGCAAGTCTCATGATTGGTGCATCTAAATCAAACAAGCAGTTTTCAGCAATAATAGCCGAAACTTCTGACATAATGCTACCTTCAAGATTATCTTCTGTGACAAGTAAAATTTTGCCATTATTTTTAGCTCGTTCAATAATTGTTTGTTTGTCTAAAGGATAAACAGTACGTAAGTCAACAACTTCTACACTAATACCATCTGCAGCTAAAATATCGGCAGCTTGAAGACAGTAGTTTACGCATAATCCATAGGTGAACACAGTAATATCTTCACCTTGACGTTTAATATCTGCTTTTCCTAATGGAACAGTATAATAATCTTCTGGTACTTCTTCTTTTAAGAAACGATACGCTTTCTTATGTTCAAAGAATAACACTGGATCATTAGATTCAATAGATGATAATAATAGTCCTTTAGCGTCATACGGTGAAGACGGGATAACAATAGTTAATCCAGGTGTAGAGGCAAAAATGCTTTCTACACTTTGTGAATGATATAAACCGCCATGGACGCCTCCGCCGAATGGTGCTCGTATCGTTAAAGGACACTGCCAGTCATTATTTGAACGATATCGCATTTTAGCAGCTTCACTAATGATTTGATTTACTGCAGGTAAAATGAAATCAGCAAATTGGATTTCTGCAATTGGACGTTTTCCTAACATTGCAGCCCCTATAGCAGTACCAATGATATTTGATTCAGCTAACGGCGTATCTATTACGCGTTCGACCCCATATTTTTCTTGTAAACCACGAGTAGCACCAAATACGCCACCTTTACGCCCTACATCCTCACCTAAGATGAAGACGTTTTTATCTTGTTCCATTGCTAAATCTTGTGCTTGTTGAATGGCCTCTATATAACTCATTTTAGTCATTAGTTATACCTCCTTCAGGATCATATACATATTGATACGCTTCATCTACTGGAGGATAAGGTGCTTGCTCAGCATCTTTAGTTGCTTTATTTACGATAGTTTTATGTTCTTCTTCAATTTCACTTAACCATTCTTCATCAATAATATCTTGTTCTAATAAATAATCTTTAAATTTTAAATTGCAATCTAATGTTTTCAAAGCTTCACGTTCTTCTTTAGTACGATATGTATCATCATCATCTGAAGAATGAGGTGTCATACGGCTAGTAACTGCTTCAATAAGCGTTGCACCTTCTTTATTTAAAGCTCTTTCTCTAGCTTCTTTCATTGCTTTATACATAGCAATTGGATCGTTGCCATCAACAGTTTCACCGTGGATGCCGTAACCCGCAGCTCTATCAGATAACTTTTCTGCAGCATATTGCAGAGAATCAGGTACAGAAATCGCATATTTGTTATTTATAATGACACAAACAAAAGGTAATTTATGAACACCTGCGAAGTTTAATCCTTCATGGAAATCACCTTGGTTCGAACTACCTTCACCTACAGTTGCTGTAGCGATATTTGCTTTGCCGTCCATCTTTAAAGCTAAGGCAGCTCCAACAGAATGTGGAATTTGCGTCGCTACTGGAGAACTTTGAGATATTATACCTTTTTCACGATGACTAAAATGTGACGGCATTTGTTTACCACCAGAATTAATATCATCTTTTTTACCAAATGAAGCTAGCATAGTATCATAAGGAGTAATACCCATATAAGTGACAAACGCTAAATCTCTATAGTATGGTGATGAGATGTCTCCTTCTTTCATGGCATAAGCCATACCGATTTGTGTTGCTTCTTGACCTTGGCCACTCACTACAAATGGTATTTTACCAGCGCGGTTAAGCAACCATAATCTTTCATCTACTTTTCTTCCTAAATCCATCCATTTATAAATTTGTTTGAGGTCTTCTTCTGTAAGGCCGACAGATTTATAATCAATCATCCTATATTTCCTCCCTGTTAAACATGAATTGCTCTATTTTCTATTTTTAATCCTATTTCCATTAATATTTCAGATATGGAAGGATGTGCATGTGTGGTTAGACCTAATTCTAATGCAGAACCGTTCATAAACTGTAATAATGCTGCTTCGTTTATTAATTCAGAAGCATGCGCGCCTATCATGCTCAAACCGATAATTTCCTCGTTATCTTGATTGATGACAACTTCACAAAATCCTCGTTGCTTTGCATCTTCATCGATGACAGCTTTTCCTATGGCGTTAAATGACGCTTTATATGTACGTGTATTTATCCCTTGAGATTTAGCCATTTCATTGTTCATCCCAATGGATGCTATTTCAGGATAAGTATATACGCATTTAGGCATTAAATTATAATCTAACGGTATTGGTGGTGAACTGAACATATGTTCAACTGCTATCACACCTTCTTTTGAAGCGACATGTGCAAGTTGTAATTTTCCGATACAATCACCGGCTGCATAAATATGTGCATCCTCTGTCTGTTGAAAATGATTAACCTGGATGTAGCCAGCGTTATCTGTTTTAATCTTTGTATTATTCAAGCCTATGTCAGATGTATTAGGTATACGCCCTATAGCTATCAAAACTTTTTCAGCTTCAACAAATTGTTCATTATTCACCGTTATTGATACCTTGTCCTCATTAATTGAAATTGAAGATTCATCTAATTGACAATTTTCAAAAAACGTTACGCCTCTCTGTGCTAAATTATCTTTAAGAAAATTAGCGATTTGACTACTCTCAGTAGGCAAGATACGTTCATTCGCTTCAATCACTGAAACCTTTACGCCTAAATCAATTAAAAGTGAAGCAAATTCAAGTCCAATTACACCCCCGCCAATAATAGCTATACTATCAGGCAATTCCGTCATCTCTAATAAGTCATTGCTCGAAATAATATGTTCATTATCATAGTCTAAGAATGGCAATGGTCTAGGACTCGTACCAGTAGCAATCAATACATATTGATTCGGCAATAATTCAGACTCTCCATTACTATATTCCACTGATATTGTACCACTTTGTGGAGAAAAGATTGAAGTGCCCATAATACGGCCAGTTCCATTGTAAACATCGATATGATTTTTTTGCATTAATGCGTTAACGCCTTTATACATTTGTTCAACAATATCGGCTTTTCTTGCTATCATTTTTGAAAAATCAATCGTAAAGTCGTCCACGTTCACACCAAAGTTTGACGCTTTTTTAACTGTGCGTGTCACTTCAGCCGATTTTAATAGCGCTTTAGTTGGAATGCACCCTTTATGTAAACATGTGCCCCCTAATAAAGATTGTTCAACGATAGCTACTGTTTTACCCAATTGTGAGGCACGGATGGCTGCTACATATCCTGCAGTTCCTCCCCCTAACACAACTAGGTCATACTGTTTTTCAGACATGTTCTTACTCCTAACTTGTCTAAACTTAGATAGAGAGCGTGAAACGATTCAGTTCACACCCTCTTATAAGTTGAAATTATTTATACTTAATTATTTTACATCAAATTTATAAATTCTGAAAATAATCCTTATCATTCTCTACAACTATTTTCTACGATTTTGTTCAATCATTTCCTTAGCATTTTCACGCGTTAAATCAGTCACGCTTGCACCTGAAATCATTCGCGCAATTTCATCTATTTTATCGCCGTCTTCAAGTTCTTTCACATGAGTTGTAGTTCGATCTTCATTAGAAGCTTTGCTAATTAATAAATGATGATCACTCATAGAGGCAACTTGAGGTAAGTGAGAGATACAAATAACTTGAATATATTGTGCTATATCACGCATTTTCTCAGCCATTTTTTGTGCTGCTTGACCTGATACCCCTGAATCTACTTCGTCAAATAAAATCGCTGTTTGGCCTCTGGATTGAACGAAGATACTTTTTAGCGCTAACATAATACGCGACAGTTCCCCACCTGAAGCAATTTTATTTAAACTTTTAAGCGGTTCACCTTTATTTGGGCTAATTAAGAATTCTACAAATTCTATACCTTCTACTGTCGGCTTATCAAGAGGTTGGAAAGAAATTTCAAGATTTGCATCTTTCATTTGTAAATTTTGAATTTCTTTAACGATGTGATCTCTTAATTCACGCGCAACTTTACGACGTTCTTTAGAAAGTGATTTACCCACATTAAGTACTTCTTTATAAAGTTGTGAAATTTCTTCTTTTAATTGTGAAGTACTTTCTTCGTAATTTTCAATTTTAGAAATTTCATTTTCAAGTTTATCTTGGTATGTGATTAATTCACTAATATCTTTTCCATATTTACGTTTAAGATTATTTAGTAAATTCATTCTAGATTCAAGTTCATTTAACACTTGCTCATCGAACTCAGTATTGGACATTTCATCATATAACTCATGCTTTGCATCTTCTAAAGTATAGTAGAATTGGTCGACATCTTCTTTTAATTTATTATATTTATTTGGAAGAATATCATTAATAGCCTGTAAATGGTTACTAAATTCGTACAATCTATCTGTAATAGCATGTTCATCAGTTAATGCGACATGTGCGTTGTTCAAGGCAAGACTTAACTTTTCAGAGTTTTGAATTCGACGAATGTCAACTTCAAGTTGTTCAGTTTCTCCTTCTTTTAAAGAGGCTTCTTTTAATTCTTCAAATTGAAATTTCATCAAATCTAAACGTTGTAACAAAGCTTTGTCTGCTGATTCAAGTTCTTCTAATTCTTTAGTTTTATTTTTATATTCATTAAATAGATGGAGATATTTTTCTTTAATATCTAAATATTTATCTTCAGCATAATCATCTAATAATTGGAGATGATATTTTTGTTTTAATAATACTTGCGTTTCATGTTGCCCATGTATATCTAACAGCTCTTGCATGACTTTACGCAAGTCTTGAAGGGTAACAGTTTGATTATTGATTTTACATATACTTTTGCCAGAACTAAAAATTTCTCTTTTAACTAATAAAAAGTCTTCATCAATGTCGATATCTAAGCTTTTCAGAACAGATATAGCATCTTTACTATTATCGATATCGAATATACCTTCAATAATTGCTTTTTTCTCTCCATGCCTTACATAGTCTGATGAAGCACGCATACCAATCAATTGTCCGATTGCATCAATAATAATCGATTTACCGGAACCAGTTTCCCCACTCAAGACAGTTAAACCATCTGAAAATTGAATTTCCAGTTCATCAATGATTGCAAATTGTTTTATTGATAAGGTTTGTAACATGAATTCATCGCATCCTTATAATAAATTAAAAATTCTAGTTTTAATTGTATTACTTGCTTCTTCATCTTTACAAATTAAAAGACAAGTATCATCACCACAAATTGTTCCTAATACTTCATCCCAATCGATTTGATCTAAAATAGCACCGATAGATTGGGCATTACCAGGAAGTGTTTTTAAAACAAGTAAGTTTCCTGTACCTTCAATGTTAACAAATGAATCCATTAAGTAACGTCCTAGTTTTTCAAGCGGATGATATTTGCGATCATTTGGTAAACTATAAACATATTGACCTGAAGGTGTAGGTACTTTAATTAATTGTAGTTCTTTTATATCTCGTGAAACGGTTGCTTGTGTAACATTTAAATCATATTCATTAAGACGTTTAACTAGTTCATCTTGTGTTTCAATCTGTTCACTTGAGATAATTTCTCGGATTTTTATATGTCTCACTGATTTTTTTGCCATTGTGAACACTCCTAGTTTCGAATATTTATACAATGATTTTAACATAACCTTTTTGGAACTACTACTAAAGTTAACTACTTATAAAGGTTGTCATATCAGATATTCAAGGTTAATTTTCATATTGATTGGTGTTCATAAGAATATATTTTTTACATCTAAATGTATAAACTTATACATATTAAAACAATATTTCCTTTTATTTATAACAAATCTATATATTTTATAAAAAATAAAAATCCTTCTAAGTATAGATGCTTAGAAGGATTTTTTTAATTAATATTTTGTCGTTTAGTGATCTCTATTATAAAATAATTCAACTATGTCTAATAAAGGTGTAATATCATAATGAGTTTTAAGCGAATTTAGCGCTTCAATTGCTGCATTTCTATGCCATTCTAATTTTTCTTCAGCACCATCTTTACCTAATAAAGAAACGTAAGTGCTTTTATTGTTTTCTAAGTCGCTACCCACTTTTTTACCTAGTTTTTGTTCATCGCCATAGATATCTAATAAATCATCTTTAATTTGGAACATTAAACCTAGATTATCGCTAAATTTTTCTAATGCAGTTGAAATACTCTCGTTCACTTCAGCAATATCAGCCGCACTTAAAATAGCAAACTGTAATAACGCACTTGTTTTGGCTCTATGAATTTGCTCTAATGTGGTTAAATCTACTGAGCTATCTTCACTCTCCATATCTAATGTTTGACCACCCACCATACCTAAATGGCCACTATCATGGGCTAAACGAGAGATGACTTTTACTTTAACGTCAGGTTTAAGTAATTTATCATTAGCTATGACTTCGAATGCTTTAGTTAATAAAGCATCACCAGCAAGTATAGCTTTCCATTCACCATATACTTTATGATTTGTGAGTTTGCCTCGTCTATAATCGTCATTATCCATGGCCGGCAAGTCATCATGCACAAGTGAATAAGTGTGAATCATTTCAAGTGCTAATGCTGTTTGAAGCCCTTTATTATAATCTTCATTTAAAACATTGAGCGTTAATAAAACAAGTAAAGGACGAATGCGTTTACCACCAGCATTTAGAGAATAACGCATACTTTCTTCTAAATTTGTATTAAGTGAAGAATCTTCAATTCTTTTATCAAGTAAAGTATTAATTTGTTCAATTAATTCATTTGTTGATAATTTACTCATTATCGGCACCCTCTGTTTCATCTTTAATTAATTGATTTACTTTGTTTTCAGCATCTTTTAAAGTCGTTTCGCAAGCTGCAGATAATTTCATTCCACGTTGGTATAAGTTCAATGATTCTTCTAATGACACAGTTTCATTATCTAGCTTTTGAACTATATTTTCTAATTCTTGCATCATTTCTTCAAAACTTTGTTGTTCTTTACTCATCTTTACACCTAACTTTCTTAACAGTAGCTTTGACACTACCATCTTTCATAGATAATGTAATCTCGTCGTTTTCTTTTAAATCATGTGTACTTGTTATGACTTTATCATTTTTATTAACAATTGTATAACCTCTTAACATGATATTAGTAGGACTTAAATTATTAAGTTGTTCTACTTTGTTTTGTAATTTAACTCTACTATTTTTAATAGCTTGATTGGTTACATTTATTAAACGATGACGATGACTTGAAACTGTTTTTTGATTTTGTAAAATAGTTCGATTGAAATTTTTTAAA
The DNA here is from genome assembly GCF_002902575.1 of Staphylococcus croceilyticus. Lineage (GTDB taxonomy): Bacteria > Bacillota > Bacilli > Staphylococcales > Staphylococcaceae > Staphylococcus > Staphylococcus croceilyticus. The sequence goes on from NZ_PPRD01000004.1 coordinate 10,354, forward strand.
TTAAAATGATTTTGCAATAATTTAATGTTATTTTTCTTACTTTCAATACTTAGCAACAGATTTTGTCTTAATTGTTTCTCCAAATCATCGCGTCGTTGAATTTGTTGGTCATATAATAATGATGGTTGCTTGAATTTATAATATGACGCTAAATAATCTAAATGTTTATGTTGCTTTTCAACGTATTGTTTAATAAATTTCGTTAAGGAAAATTGATACTGCTTAATTTGTTGCAATAGCTCATATTGATCTGGTGTGGCAATTACTGCTGCTTGGGTAGGTGTTGCAGCTCTAACATCGGCTACAAAATCACTCAACGTAAAATCAGTTTCATGCCCGACCGCTGATATAATAGGCGTTTTGCAATTAAAAATAGCTTTTACAACATCTTCTTCATTAAAGTTCCATAAATCTTCTATGGAACCCCCACCACGACCCAAAATAATAGTATCAACATTTAAACTATCAGCGTATTCAATTTTTTCAATAATATCATTTTTAGCTTGAGCCCCTTGTACTAAAGTGCTAATTGAAATCTTCTCTACAAGAGGATAACGGCTATTAATTGTTGAATGAATATCACGAATAGCCGCACCCGTACTTGCAGTCAAAATTGCAATTTTTTTAGGATATTTAGGTATCGCTTTTTTATATTCTCTATTGAAAAAGCCTTCTTTAGCTAACTTTTGTTTGAGTTCTTCAAGCTTTTGATAAAGATTACCAATACCATCTAGTTCCATTTTATTAACGTAGATTTGATAATTTCCTCGACGTTCATATACTGAAACTCTAGCTTCAAGTAAAACTTCATCGCCCTCTTTAGGGTCAAACGTAAGTTGAGAAGCATTCCCTTTAAACATCATTGCACTGATAACGCTATCTTTATCTTTAACATTAAAATACAGATGACCACTTGAATGCTTTTTAAAATTTGATAACTCACCTTTAAGAAGTACTGATTGTAAATGTGGATCTTGATCAAATTTGTATTTAATATATTTGGTTAGAGTTGATACACTTAGATATTCAGACATAGACATCACTCAATACTATTTTTTTATATTACTTAATACACCGTTGATAAATTTGTAATGATCGTCATCACTAAATTGTTTAGTAAGTTCGACAGCTTCATTAATAATTACTTTAGGAGGTGTTTCACTATGAAGAAGTTCAAAAGTAGCCATACGTAAAATGATACGATCACTTTTTAATAAACGTTGGATTGACCAATCTTTAAGTTTAGGTTCGATTGTTTCATCAAGTACTGGTTCATGATCTTTGACACCCGTAACTAACCAATGAATGAAATCAAAATCTAAATCTGGGTAATCATCTTTAATAAAGTTAATTGCCTCATTAATAGTCAAGTCCGTATCTTTCATTTCTAATTGAAATAATGTTTGAAATGCTTGTTTTCTAGATTCTTTACGACTCATAACAAACTCCTTATTTTAATATTTGTTCTAATCTATTCAGCAGTAATATGCATGATATGGATGTTAATCTCTTTAGGTTCAATAGCAGTCATTGTTTTAATAGAATTGAAAATATTTGCTTGGATTTTACTTGCAAATTTAGAGATTTTAACGCCATGTTTAATCGAACAGTATACATCAATGTGAATACCATCATCTTTTGCTTCAATTTTTAAATTTTTACTTAAATTCTTTCTACTGATTTTTTCTAAGTTAGTATGATTTAAGTCGGCGAAATGTCCTGTTACTCCTTCTATCTCAGATACTGCGATGCTCGCAATAACTGAGATAACTTCAGGCGCTATTTCAACTTTACCTAAATTAGAATTTGAATAATCTGCTACTTTTACCATTTGATTTAACCTCCTACTCAGTATCACCCATAATATTATACTTTTCTAAGAAATTTGTATTAAAATTACCACTTCTAAAAATATTGTTATTCATTAATTTTAAATGGAATGGAATTGTTGTATCAATTCCTAAAATTAGATACTCACTTAATGCTCTAATACCAGTCATAATCGCTTCATCTCTAGTTGGTTCATGAACGATTAATTTAGCTACCATTGAGTCATAATATGGAGGTATTGTGTAATTGGTATAACATGCTGATTCAATTCGCACACCATATCCACCTGGCGCTATATATTGTGTTATTTTTCCTGGAGAAGGCATAAAGTTTTTGTATGGATTCTCAGCGTTAATTCTATATTCAATTGCATGACCACTAATTGAAATATCTTCTTGTTTATAAGGTAGAGGTTCGCCCATAGCTACTTTTAATTGAAGTTTAACTAAGTCGATACCTGTTACCATTTCAGTTACTGGATGTTCTACTTGAATACGCGTATTCATTTCCATAAAGTAGAATTTATCGTCATTTAAATCATAAATAAATTCAATAGTACCTGCGTTTTCATAATTAACGGCCTTAGCAGCTCTGACAGCAGCGTCTCCCATTTCTTGACGTATTTTATCAGAAAGAATTGGAGAAGGAGATTCTTCTACTAACTTTTGCATACGTCTTTGAATTGTACAATCACGTTCACCCAAATGAATGACATTACCAAACTGATCACCAATCACTTGAATTTCAATGTGACGGAAGTTTTCGATGAATTTTTCAAGATACAGTCCACCATTGCCGAATGCAGTTTCTGCTTCTTGTTGCGTCATACGATAACCGTTTTCTAAATCCTTTTCATTGCGAGCGACACGAATTCCTTTACCACCGCCACCAGCAGTAGCTTTGATAATTACTGGATATCCAATCTCATTAGCAATTTTTTTAGCATCACTTATTGTTTCAACTAAGCCATCACTACCAGGTACAACTGGAACGTTTGCTGCTATCATTTCCGCTTTAGCTACGTCTTTAATACCCATCTTTTGAATAGATTCATAGCTAGGTCCAATAAATTTCAATTGACATGCTTCACATAATTCAGCGAAATCACCATTTTCAGCTAAAAATCCATAACCTGGATGAACGCCATCACAACCTGTAGACGTTGCTATAGATAAGATATTAGGAATATTTAAATATGAATCTTTAGACTGTGTAGGACCGACGCAATATGCTTCATCAGCAATTTGAGTATGTAGCGCGTCTTTATCTCCTTCAGAATAGATTGCAACAGTTTGAATACCTAAATCATGACATACTCTAATAATTCTAACCGCAATTTCCCCACGGTTAGCAATTAATACTTTTTTCATTATTTCACCTTAAATAACGGTTGGCCATACTCTACCATTTGTCCGTCTTCTACCAATATTTCTACGATTTCACCAGAAATCTCTGCTTGTATTTCATTAAATAACTTCATAGCTTCTAATATACAAACTGTTGAATCATCAGATACTTTGTCGCCTACTTTAACATATGCGTCTTCTTCTGGAGACGGCGATTTATAAAACGTACCGACCATAGGCGCATTAATTGTTTGGTAGTTAGCATCTGCATCAGAAGCACTATCAGAATTCGTTGATGGTGTAGCTTCTGTTGTTTGAGGTTGAGAAGCTGTAGGTTGTGGCGCAACTACAGGTGCTTGTGGTTGTGCGTATTGAGGGGTAATGATTTCAGTTTCTTTTTGTTTTTTTAAGTTAACAACGCTACCTTTATTATCTTCAATATTAATTTCAGTTAAACTTGATTGATCAAGAATTTCGATTAATTCTTTTATTTCTTTAAAATTCATAAGTGGATAACTCCTTGACTTTGTTTTCATCTACCAATCTATTTTACTTGACTGTTTCAACCAATTCAAGCATGTGTCATTTTTCAATTCAAACGCTTAGTAATAATTTATGACGTTTTTTTATTTGAAAATGAAAATCGGGTACATTTTCAAACAATTAGCTACTATTGAAATAATAAAAAACTCTAAGACAAAAATTATGTCTTAGAGTTTTTAGAATCCAAAGTTAACTATTAACCTCTTGAAATATAGCTACCATCGCTAGTGTTGATGACTAAAATGTCACCTTCATTTACGAATAAAGGTACGTTTAAAGTATAACCTGTTTCAACTGTAGCAGATTTAGTAGCACCAGTTGCAGTATCACCTTTGATACCAGGTTCTGTTTCAGTAACTTCTAATTCAACAGTTTTTGGTAATTCAACTCCAATTGTTTCACCTTCGTATGATTGGATTTGAACTTCCATGTTAGCTTTTAAGAATTTTAATTCGTCTTTTAAGTAATCGCCTGATAACTCAATTTGATCAAATGTTTCATTATCCATGAATACATGATTGTCACCATCAGCATATAAGTATTGCATACGACGGTTTTCAATCATAGCTTGTTCTACTTTTTCACCAGCTCTAAATGTTTTTTCTTGAATAGCGCCAGTTCTTAAGTTACGTAATTTAGAACGTACAAAGGCAGAACCTTTACCTGGTTTTACGTGTTGGAAATCAATAACTTTCCAAATACCATTATCTACAGAAATAGTTAAACCTGTTTTAAAATCATTAACCGAAATCATTCAGTTTCCTCCTCAATTATACGCTTACTATAAAATAATAAGGTCTTTCGTACATTTAGTAAAGACTTCACAACCATTTTCAGTGATTAAAATGTCATCTTCTATACGTACCCCACCAAGACCGTCGACATAAATACCTGGTTCAATAGTAACACAGTTATTTACTTCAATTGTACCATTTGAATTTTTTGACAATAATGGTCCTTCATGAATTTCTAAACCAATACCATGACCCAAAGAATGGCCAAATTCTGCACCATATCCATGTGCGTCAATATAATCCCTAGATAATGCATCAGCTTCTTCTACACTCATACCAGGTTTAATTTCATTGATAGCCTTAATTTGTGATTTAAGAACGATATCATAGATTTCTTTTAATTTAGCATCAGGTTCGCCTATAGCGAAAGTACGCGTAATATCTGAACAATAACCTCTATAATAAGCACCAAAGTCTAAAGTAATCATATCTCCTTGTTCAATGACTTTATCACTTGCTACACCATGAGGTAAAGCGCCTCTGTAACCTGAAGCTACGATAGTATCAAATGAAGGACCGTCAGCACCAAGTTCTAACATTTTACTTTCTAGTAATGCTTTTACTTCCCTTTCAGTCATTCCAGCTTTAACTGTTTCTAAAAGATAGTTATAAGTATCGTCTACAATTTTAGCGGCAACTTTAATTTTCTCTATTTCTTCAGGAGTCTTAATTTCTCTAATGTGTTCAATTTCATTTCCTATACTAACCAATTGAGCAGAAGCTTGGTTAAGAATTTGATATGTATCATAACTCACTAAATGACCTTCAAAGCCTACTTTTTGAAAATTTTGACTATTTATGATTGAAATAATCTCATCATTAATACTTCCACTTCTGTTGATAATTTCAAAGTTAACAGCTTGATTAGTCGCTTGTTCAATATAACGGAAGTCTGTAATTAGTTTATTCTCATTTTTTGATATGAGAAGTGCGCCACTTGTCCCAGTAAACTCAGAAATATATCGACGATTATAATCTGATAAAACCACTATTGCATCTAAATCTTGTTTGTTAAGTAAATCATGAATTTTCGCTATTTTGTCCATATCGTTCACCTCTTGTATAACGTTTGTACATTTTAATTATTTACATTAAAATGATATCATACTTATTTTCGAATAAATAGATTTTGATTTAGGGAGATTTACATGAAAAAATTAATAATGATTATAGGAGCTTCGTGTTTGCTAGTTGGCTGTGGTGCTCAAAACTTAGGTCCTTTAGAAGATAAAACAACTAAATTACGAGATGAAAACCACAACTTGAAACTCGATATTCAACAACTAAATCAAGATATCAGTGATCAGAAATCACAACTAAATGCTTTAAATAACGATAAGAAAAATGTTTCACAAACGGTAGATAATAATAATGAAACAGAAATTTTAAATGCCAGTTCCCAATATTATCAAGATATTACAAAAGTCATTGGGAATTTTAATGATCTTGATTTAACTAAAAAGAAAAAAGAAGACAAAAATAAAAATTTAGAGAAACTCAATTCACTTTCTAATGATATAGATGATGCTTATAGTAAATACAAAAGTTCGGTATCTAAAAATAAAATGAGCGACAATAATGAAAATGCAGATAAAAATATTAAAATGCTAAATAAAAAAATTCAATCTGCATTTAAAGATATTAGAAATGGATATGAATCTAATGATAAAGATAAATTAAGTCAAGGACGTACTAAATTATCACAAATCAATCTATCTAGTAATTCTGAATCATAGGAGTTTTTTAATTGAAAAATGTAATTTTTTATATTGTTTTAGCGATTGCAGCAATTGGATTAATTTTAAATCTAAATGTATTCTTAATGTCGTTTGTCAAAACAATTTTTACTTTTGCTATTATTGCAGGTATTATTTATCTTATTTATTACTTCTTCTTTCTTACTGAAGACCAAAGAAAATATAGAAAAGCAGTAAGAAAGTATAAACGACGCAATCGACACAATCACAAATAACCATAAATATTAAAGAGGCTGAATTATTAATGTAAATCTGATTAGGCAATCCTACTTCGCTCTTGCCTTTAGTCTTTACATTTTTCAGCCTCTTTTATTAATTATTTTTTATATAACCATTCATCTGAACGATATTTTTCTTCTAGTTCCTTCACTTCTGCTAGTTGAGCATCTGTTAAAGTTAAAGGTTTGAAGTTGATATTTAAACCTTTTTTGAATCCTTCTTCAAATGCTTTTTCCATCTCTTCAATTGAGATGTGACGATCGGCAATATCATTTATTGCGACAGCTTTATCTACAAATGCTTTTTTCATTTTATCTTTCAAACGGTCATTTTTGAAAATAAACATATCAAATAATTCATCTATATCTACATCTTGAAGTAAAGAACCATGCTGTAATATAACGCCCTTTTGACGAGTTTGAGCACTACCTGCTATTTTACGTCCTTCAACTACTAGTTCATACCAACTTGGTGCATCAAAACAAACTGCACTTCTAGGTTGTTTTAACTTTTCTCTTTCTTCTTTCGAACGTGGAATAGCAAAATAAGCATCAAATCCCAAGATTTTAAATCCTTCTAAAAGACCTTCTGAAATAACTCTATAAGCTTCTGTTACAGTAGATGGCATGTCAGGATGAGATTCTGGAACGATAACACTATATGTTAACTCTTTATCGTGTAAAACGCCTCGTCCACCTGTTTGACGGCGTACTAAGCCAAATCCTTTTTCTTTAACTTTATCAATATCTATTTCTTTTGTTAATCTTTGAAAATATCCTACCGATAATGTTGCAGGATTCCATGTATAAAATCGTATTACTGGATCAATTTCTCCTCGAGAAACAAAATTTAATAAAGCTTCGTCCATAGCCATATTATAGTATGGATCATGACTTCCAGTATTAATGAAATTCCATGTTTCAGTCATAAAAAAACTCCATTCACAACTTTTTCTTTATTTATAAATCATATATATAAATTAGTATTAAATTAAATAAAGCCATAATTAGACAATAAAAAAATTTTGATAAATTGCGCTAACAGCCTTATAATTATAATATCGGTTAATTAGGGAGGATGCAATATGAATGTATCTTTGATTATAGCATTGGTTATTATAGTCTTAATTATTCTTTACATGTTAGGAAATTGGTTTATCAATAAACGTGCTGTAACAGAATTAGAACAAAATGAATTTCATAAAGGCTTAAGAAAAGCTCAAGTCATCGATGTACGAGAAAAAGTTGATTATGACTATGGTCATATCAATGGTGCACGTAATATTCCAATTTCAATGTTTAGCCAAAGATTCCAAGGGTTAAGAAAAGACCAACCTATTTATCTTTGTGATACTAATGGTGTTGCTGGTTATCGTGCAGCACGTATTCTTAAAAAGAATGGCTATAAAGATATTTATATGCTTAAAGGCGGATATAAAAAATGGACTGGCAAGATTAAAACTAAAAAATAGTTGATTGCCAGTACCAATGATGAACTCTTAGAGATAAGCTCTAAGAGTTTTCTTTTGCTTTTATATAGATGATAAAGATGTAACTAATATAATGAAAATAAGACAGGCACAAACTTTTATTGTGCCTGTCTTTCTATTTACAATGAATTATTTTTTCTCTTCATGTAATTTTTCGAATTTTAATACCGGTTTACGAGCAGCCGTAGTTTCATCTAATCTATCAATGATTGTAGTGTGAGGTGCTTCTAAAACGATATCAGGATTATTTTCAGCTTCATCAGCAATTTGTAACATTGCATCAATGAAGTAATCTAATGTTTCTTTAGATTCAGTTTCAGTAGGTTCAATCATCATACCTTCTTCCACGTTTAATGGGAAGTAGATAGTTGGTGGATGAACACCAAAGTCTAATAAACGTTTAGCCATATCTAATGTACGAACGCCGTGTTCTTTTTGTTTAGAACCACTAAGTACAAATTCATGTTTACAGTATTGATCGTAAGGAATTTCGTAACGTTCTTTTAAGCGTGCTTTAATGTAGTTTGCATTAAGTACTGCAGCTTCTGATACTTCTCTTAAACCTTCAGCACCCATTGTTCTAATATAAGTGTACGCTCTTAAGTAGATTCCAAAGTTACCATAGAATGGTTTAACACGACCGATAGAATTTTCCATATCATTATCGTATTTGAATGTATCGCCATCTTTAATAACCATTGGTTTAGGAAGATAACTAGCTAATTCTTTTTTAACCCCTACTGGACCTGAACCAGGACCACCGCCACCGTGTGGACCAGTGAATGTTTTGTGTAAGTTTAAGTGTACAGCATCAAATCCCATATCGCCAGGACGAACTTTATCCATAATAGCGTTTAAGTTTGCACCATCATAGTATAATAAACCGCCTGCTTCGTGAACGATTTCACGGATTTCCATGATATTTTTTTCGAAAATACCTAAAGTGTTAGGGTTTGTTAACATGATTGCTGCTGTGTTTTCATTTACAACACGTTTTAAGTCTTCAATATCAACTTCGCCACGTTCGTTCGATTTAACAGTTACAGATTTGAAGCCTGCAAATGAAGCTGACGCTGGGTTAGTACCATGTGCTGAGTCAGGAACGATAACTTCATCACGATGACCTTCACCATTAGCAATGTGATAAGCTTTAAAAATCATTAAAGCTGTCCATTCACCGTGGGCACCAGCTGCTGGTTGTAAAGTAACTTCATCCATACCTGTAATTTCTTTTAACTCTTCTTGTAAACTATAAATAATTTCAAGAGAACCTTGTACTTGTTCTTCTTCTTGTAATGGATGAGATTCAGCGAATCCTGGAATACGTGCTACTCTTTCATTGATTTTTGGATTGTATTTCATTGTACATGAACCTAGTGGATAGAAACCAGAATCTACACCAAAGTTTTTATTAGAAAGTTCAGTGTAATGACGTACTAAATCTAATTCAGCTACCTCTGGGAATTCTGCTTTATCTTTACGGATGAACTTATCATCTAAAATGTTTTCAACAGAATTACCTTTAATATCGCTTTGAGGTAATGAGTATGCATATCTACCTGCTCTAGATCTTTCGAAAATTAATGGACTTGATTTACTTACTACCATTTAGCTCACCAGCTTTCTTAACAAATGTATCTATTTCATCTTTTGTTCTTAATTCAGTAACAGCTACTAACATATGATTTTCAAAGTCACTAGATGCTTCACCTAAATCAAAGCCACCAATAAAGCCTTCTTCAGCTAATTGTTTGTTTACTTCTTTGATTGGTTTATCAAATTTAACTACGAATTCGTTAAATGATGTTCCATCTAATACTTCAAAACCATTTTCTTTAAATTGATTTTTTGCATAATTAGCGTGTTCTAAGTTTTGAACTGCAATATCATAAACACCTTGTTTACCAAGAGCAGACATAGCAATTGATGAAGCTAAAGCATTAAGAGCTTGGTTAGAACAAATATTTGAAGTCGCTTTGTCACGACGAATATGTTGTTCACGAGCTTGTAATGTTAATACAAAGCCTCTGTTACCGTCATCATCTTGAGTTTCACCTACTAATCTACCTGGTACTTTACGCATTAATTTTTTAGTAGTGGCGAAGTAACCACAGTGTGGTCCACCGAATTGAGTTGGGATACCGAATGGTTGAGTATCACCTACTACGATATCTGCGCCAAATGAACCTGGAGGAGTTAATAAACCTAAAGCTAATGGGTTAGCATATACGATAAATAAAGCTTTTTTATCTTCAATAAATGAATGAATTTTTTCTAAATCTTCAATTGAACCGTAGAAGTTTGGATATTGAACAGCAACAGCAGCTGTTTCATCATCCACAGCTTGTTCTAATTTTTCTAAATCAGTGATTGTACCATCTAAATCAACTTCTACAATTTCAAATTCTTCACGAACTTTTACATAAGTTTTAAGTACTTGTAATGCTTGATAGTGAAGGCCTTTTGAAACGACAATTTTATTCTTTTTAGTATGGTTGAAAGCTAAGATACAAGCTTCAGCGAAACTAGTGATACCATCATACATTGAAGAGTTAGCTACATCCATACTAGTTAATTCACAAATTAACGTTTGGAATTCAAAAATAGCTTGTAATTCACCCTGAGAAATTTCTGGTTGGTAAGGTGTATAAGCTGTATAGAATTCTGAACGAGAAATCATTGCATCTACTACTGCAGGTGCATAGTGATCATACACACCAGCACCTAAGAATGATGCATGTGTTTCTTTAGTAATATTTTTATTAGCTACTCTGCTTAATCTTTTTAATAAAGTTGTTTCAGCTTCACCACTAGCGATATTTAAATCCCTGTTTAATAAAATATCTTCTGGTACATCACCAAATAATTCATTAATAGAATTAGCACCAATAGTCTCTAACATTTCTTTTTTATCTTTTTCAGTTAATGGTATATAACGATGACTCACAATACACACCCCTTAATTATTTTTCGATTTGATTTTTCTTAACGATTTTAGCTTTTAGCTGTCTTTTACGTACTTGAACTAGTAATTCTCTGCCCATTTCAAATTCATCACGTTTAATAATTGCCATTGCAATTGATTTACCTGATGAAGGTGATTGAGTTCCAGATGTAACTTCCCCGATTTGATTGCCATCTAAATCTAATACTGGATAACCAGTTCTTGCGATACCTTTTTCAAGTAATTCTAAACCAACAGTTCTACGTTCAGAACCATTTTCTTTTTGATCTTTTAATACTGATTTACCAATAAAGTCTTCTTCGATTAATGGTTTAGCAGCAAAAGCGATACCGCCTTCGTACGGAGTGATAGATTCATTAAGATCTTGACCATGTAAAGGTAATCCAGCTTCAAGTCTTAATGTGTCTCTTGCACCTAATCCACAAGGAACAACATCATGTGAGATAAAGCCATTCCAGATATCTACCGTATCTTTAGCATCGCAATAGATTTCAAAGCCATCTTCGCCAGTGTAACCAGATTGAGATAAAATAACATTTTTACCAAATAACGTAACACCTTGTTTAAAATCAAATGGTTTCATTTCACTTACATCAACATCAACTAATTCACTAACTAAATCTCTAGCTTTAGGACCTTGAACAGCTAATTGACCATATTGATCAGAAATATTTGATAATTCAACATCAAAATTAGCTGATTGCTTTTGCACCCAATCATAGTCTTTGTCAGTGTTAGCAGCATTAACAATTAATAAATAATCGTTTTCGCCTAATTTATATGTTACCAAGTCATCAATGATACCGCCTTCTTCATTACATAAAGCAGTATATTGTGCTTTAGTATCAGTTAAATTGTTAGTATCGTTTGATAATAAGTATTGGACAAATTTACTAGCATCGTTACCTTTAATTGAGATTTCTCCCATGTGGCTAACATCGAACATACCTACATTATATCTAACTGCATTATGTTCTTCTTTGATACTTGTAAACTGAACAGGCATAGCCCATCCACCGAATTCTACTATTTTAGCACCACTATCTACGTAATTTTGATACAATGGTGTTTTTTTTAATTCGCTTGTCATTTGAAAACCCCCTATAATTTTTATAAAAAAACAGAGTAGCAAATTGCTACCCTGTTTATACACTTAATCCAGGAATGCGTAACAGTATTATCCTTTTGCCTGAGAGTTTCGTATTATACTTGCACCTTCGGCGATAAAGAAAAATCACAGTGGAATCTATTACACTTATATAAGATACATATGATTATCAATATTCTCTCTAATACTGATCAACCGCAAGATAGATGATTTATGATTAAATCATAAATTTCTTTGATTGTTTTTTCACTATTCACTTTCATGAATGCGATTTCATTATATCTTGAAACCCTTGATAAATACAAGTTTTTTAACTGATTTTTAGTCTTATTTTTAGCATTAGGTCTATGAGGGTCGTTTACGATTCGTCGATAAATTGTATCAATGTGACAATCTAACCAAATGACATTTGTTAATTGCTTCAAAAGATTTAAAGAATCACTGTTTTCTATTACGCCCCCACCTGTAGAAATAACATCATATTTTGAGACGCATTCTTTTAAATATTTATATTCTAATTTTCTAAAACCATTTTCTCCGATTTGTTCAAATATTTCAGGTATAGTTTTATGTTCTTCTATTTCAATATAAGAATCTAAATCAATAAATGTTAATTGTTCTTCTAGTGAAAGAAATTCACCAATAGTACTTTTTCCTGTTCCCATAAAGCCAATGAATATTATAGGCAATTGTTTATCGTTCAGTTGAATCACCTTTTTTCAATTTTTCAATAATAGCATTATCATAATAGTGATTGATATTATGAATTGTCTTCAATTTTATACTAAATTGTGTAGTATAAAAAGTGATTATTGATAAATAAATAATAAATAGAAATAAAGTATAGCTACTAATAAAGCCTTTCGTGTTAAATGTAAAACTCTTTTTCATAATTTATTTTTTCATCCCCGATTTTTAAGGTAACTTTTATTATTTTAGTGTTAATAGGTTTAGTTTTAAAATCTATAACATTATTCAATAAAGTAATA